>NZ_JBEOUW010000003.1:0-26103 GCF_040303045.1 Kitasatospora sp. NPDC096140 | reverse complement strand
ACCGAGCGCGTCCGCACCCCCAAGACCAACACCCCGCCCCCCCCGCAGCCCCGCCGCCACCCCGCCCCCCCCCGCCCCTCGGGACGGGTGCCGTCAGCCCAGCAGGGCCTCGATGACGCCGGTGTGGGCGTCCTTCAGCTCGGCCAGCGAAACGCTGAACTGGCCCTGGACCTCCAGGTCCTGGCCGTCCACGACACCGATCCGGGTGGCCGGCAGGCCGCGCGCGGTGCACATGTCGTTGAACCGGAGCTCCTCGCTGCGCGGCACCGCCACGACGGCGCGGCCCGCGGACTCCGAGAACAGCAGGACGAACGGGTCCGCGCCCTCGGGCACGATGATCCGCGCGCCGTGGCCGCCCTTGAGGCAGCTCTCCACGAGCGCCTGGCCGAGGCCGCCGTCGGAGAGGTCGTGCGCGGCGTCGATCATGCCGTCGCGCGAGGCGGCGATCAGGATCTCGCCGAGCAGCCGCTCGCGCTCCAGGTCGACCTTGGGCGGCAGGCCGCCGAGGTGGTCGTGGACCGCCTGGGACCAGGCCGAGCCGCCGAGCTCGTCCGCCGTGTCGCCGAGCAGGTAGAGCAGCTGCCCCTCCTCGGCGAAGGCGACCGGGGTGCGCCGGGTGACGTCGTCGATGACGCCGAGCACCGCGACCACCGGGGTCGGGTGGATGGCGACCTCGCCGGTCTGGTTGTACAGCGAGACGTTGCCGCCGGTGACCGGGGTGCCGAGCACCAGGCAGGCGTCGGCCAGGCCGCGGGTGGCCTCGGCGAACTGCCACATCACGTCCGGGTCCTCGGGGGAGCCGAAGTTGAGGCAGTCGGAGACGGCGAGCGGCTTGGCACCGCCGGCCGCGACGTTGCGGTACGCCTCGGCCAGGGCCAGCTGGGCGCCGGTGTACGGGTCCAGCTTGGCGAAGCGGCCGTTGCCGTCGGTGGCGACCGAGACGCCGAGGTTGGTCTCGTCGTCGATCCGGATCATGCCCGAGTCCTCGCCGTGCGAGAGCACGGTGTTGCCGAGCACGTAGCGGTCGTACTGGTCGGTGATCCAGGACTTGGAGGCCTGGTTCGGGTGGCTCGCGACCTTCAGCAGGTCGGCCTTGAGGCCCTCGCCGGTGGTCGGGCGGGCCAGCCGCTCGGCGGTCGGGGCGTCGGCCTGCAGCGCGTCCTGCCAGCTCGGGCGGGCGAACGGGCGCTCGTAGGTCGGGCCCTCGTGGGCGACGGTGCGCGGCGGGACGTCCACCACGAGCTCGCCGTGCCAGTAGATCTCCAGGCGCTCGCCGTCGGTCACCTCACCGATGACGTTGGCGATGACGTCCCACTTCTCGCAGATCTCCAGGAAGCGGTCGATCTTGTCGGGCTCCACGATCGCGCACATGCGCTCCTGCGACTCGCTCATGAGGATCTCCTCCGGCGAGAGCGTGTGGTCGCGCAGGTGCACGGTGTCGAGCTCGATCCGCATGCCGCCGGAGCCGGCCGAGGCCAACTCGCTGGTGGCGCAGGACAGTCCGGCGCCGCCGAGGTCCTGGATGCCCTTGACGAGCTTCTCGCGGAAGATCTCCAGGGTGCACTCGATGAGGAGCTTCTCCTGGAACGGGTCGCCGACCTGGACCGCCGGGCGCTTGGCCGGCTTGGTGTCGTCGAAGGTCTCGGAGGCCAGCACCGAGACGCCGCCGATGCCGTCGCCGCCCGTGCGGGCGCCGTACAGGACGACCTTGTTGCCGGCGCCGGACGCCTGCGCGAGGTGGATGTCCTCGTGCTTCATGACGCCCACGCACAGCGCGTTGACCAGCGGGTTGCCCTGGTAGCAGGAGTCGAAGACGACCTCGCCGCCGATGTTCGGCAGGCCCAGGCAGTTGCCGTAGCCGCCGATGCCCGCGACGATCCCGGGCAGCACGCGCCGGGTGTCCGGGTGGTCGGCCGCGCCGAAGCGCAGCGGGTCCATCACGGCGACCGGGCGGGCGCCCATCGCCAGGATGTCGCGCACGATGCCGCCGATGCCGGTGGCCGCGCCCTGGTAGGGCTCGATGTACGACGGGTGGTTGTGCGACTCGACCTTGAAGGTGACGGCGTAGCCCTGGCCGACGTCGACCACACCGGCGTTCTCGCCGATGCCGACGAGCATCGCGTCCGAATCGGGCTTCTTCTCGCCGAACTGCTTCAGGTGGACCTTGCTGCTCTTGTACGAACAGTGCTCCGACCACATGACCGAGTACATCGCGAGTTCGGCGCCGGTCGGGCGGCGGCCGAGAATCTCCCGGATGCGCGCGTACTCGTCCTCCTTGAGGCCGAGCTCGGCCCAGGGCTGGGCGGCGTCCGGGGTCTGCTCGGCGTTCTTGACGGTGTCGAGGCTCATCAGGCGTTCACCAGCTGCTTCAGGACGGAAGTGAAGAAGCCCAGGCCCTCGGTGGTCGGACCGGTGAGCGGCTCCACGGCGTGCTCCGGGTGCGGCATCAGGCCGACGACATTGCCGGCGGCGTTGGTGATGCCGGCGATGTCGCGGTACGAACCGTTCGGGTTGACGTCCAGGTAACGGGCGACCACCCGGCCCTCCGCCTCCAGCTCGTCCAGGACGTGCTGGTCCGCGACGAACCGGCCCTCGCCGTTCTTCAGCGGGACGACGATTTCCTGGCCCGCCGCGTAATCCCGGGTCCAGGCGGTGCCGGCGTTCTCGATCCGCAGCTTCTGGTCGCGGCAGATGAAGTGCAGCGAGTCGTTGCGGGTGAGCGCACCGGGCAGCAGGTGGGATTCGCAGAGCACCTGGAAGCCGTTGCAGATACCGAGGACCGGCATTCCGAGCCTCGCCTGCTCGATGACGGTCTCCATCACCGGGGAGAAGCGCGAGATCGCACCGCAGCGCAGATAGTCGCCGTAACTGAATCCGCCCGGCAGGACGACGGCGTCGACCTGGTGGAGATCCTTGTCACGGTGCCACAGGGCGACCGGCTCGGCACCCGCGAGACGGACCGCCCGCTGGGCGTCGCGGTCGTCGAGGGAGCCGGGGAAAGTGACGACGCCGACGCGGGTGGTCACTTGCCCTCCTCCTCGACCCGGACGGTGAAGTCCTCGATCACGGTGTTGGCGAGAAAGGTCTCGGCGGCTTCGCGGATACGGGCGAGCGCCGCGTCGTCGACCGGGCCCTCCACATCCAGCTCGAAACGCTTGCCCTGGCGGACGTCGGCGATCCCGGTGAATCCGAGACGGGGCAGTGCACGCTGCACCGCCTGTCCCTGGGGGTCGAGGATCTCCGGCTTGAGCATGACGTCGACTACGACGCGTGCCACTGGCACTCCCGGTGGTGTCTTCGGTGAGGCGGGGGAACTCCAGACTACCGGTGGTTTCGGGCAGGATTGCTGGCCGGGGATAGCGACGCGCGTAGACCCGGGCCCCTTACGCCGCAAGGGATCCGGGGCCCCGGCCCCCCGTCCGGAGCGGCCCGTTTCCGGGGTTTCGGCGCCCGGAACCGCCCCCTCCGGAGAACACCCGAATACGGCACTTGGGGACAGATCCGCCCGTCCCGCACATCGGTATCCGACAGTCCCGCGAAGACACGTGAATATCCGGAAAAGAATGCCGGACTCTTCGATTTCGACCCCCTTCGGGTGCAGAATAGGGCCACCTGTCGCGGCAAGTGCTGCGTATCAGGCGGGCCACCGGCCTGCCCGTATGCGCTTGCGCGAGTAGGTGCACATCAGGCCCCGGGAGCACCCCCGTGGACCGGTGGCCGAATTGCCCGAGAGGATTGACACCCATGGCTCAGCGTGTAGTTGTCACGCTCTCCGACGACCTGGACGGCGGCGCCGCCGCAGAAACCGTCCACTTCGGCGTCGACGGGAAGTCGTACGAGATCGACCTGTCCGTGGACAACGCGGAAAAGCTGCGGGAGGCCCTCGCCCCGTTCGTCGCCGCCGGGCGGCGCCAGAGCCGCACCGGAAAGTCCTTCCGCCGCACCGCGCTCACCCCGGACCCCGCCGCCGTCCGCGCCTGGGCCCTGTCCCGCGGCATGGAACTGCCGGCCCGCGGCCGCATCCCCAAGCACGTGTACGAGGCGTTCGCCGAGGCGAACTGACCCCCGGGGCACCAGGCCCCCGGTCGCCCTGCCCGCCCGGATCGAAAGGGTGGGGCGACCACCCCGAACGATGCTGTAGAGTATTCCTCGTCGCCGCAACGGAGAGATCCGAAGAGGCGGCGGGTGCCCCACCAGGCACCATGCGGACGTGGCTCAGTTGGTAGAGCATCACCTTGCCAAGGTGAGGGTCGCGAGTTCGAATCTCGTCGTCCGCTCGCAGTGCGCGAGCACAGCACAACTCAATAGTTTGACCATGCGGACGTGGCTCAGTTGGTAGAGCATCACCTTGCCAAGGTGAGGGTCGCGAGTTCGAATCTCGTCGTCCGCTCCGGAACGAAGGGCCCCCTCGATCGAGGGGGCCCTTCGGCATTCCCGCCCGCGAATGCCCCATGACATTTGTCATCGCCGACCCGTGGATCCCCACCGCGATGTCATGACGGCGCGCACTGCCCGCACGGCCGGGCCGGCGGAAGGCTTGGGGCATGGAAACGAGCCGCCCCTCCCGCCCCAGCGACCATGTGATCGAGGTCACCGACCTGCACCGCCACTACGGCAGCGGTGCCACCGGCCACCACGCCGTCCGGGGCGTGGACCTGACCGTCGGCCGCGGCGAGCTGTTCGCCCTGCTCGGCACCAACGGGGCGGGCAAGACCTCCGCCATGGAGCTCATCGAGGGCCTGGCCGCCCCCAGCGACGGCACCGTCCGGGTGCTCGGCCACGACCCCCACCGGGAGCGCGCCGCCGTCCGCCCCCGGATCGGCATCATGCTCCAGGAGGGCGGCTTCCCCGGCGACCTCACCGCCGCCGAGACCGGCCGCGTCTGGGCCGGGATGACCAGCGGCGCCCGGCCGGTCGAGGAGGCCCTGGAGCTGGTCGGCCTCACCCACCGCCGCGACGTCCGGGTCAAGCAGCTGTCCGGCGGCGAACGGCGCCGGCTCGACCTCGCGATGGCCCTGCTCGGCCGCCCCGAGGTGCTGTTCCTGGACGAGCCCAGCACCGGCCTCGACCCCGAGGCGCGCGCCGCCGTCTGGCGGCTGGTCCGCGAACTGCGCGCCCAGGGCACCACCGTGCTGCTCACCACGCACTACCTGGAGGAGGCCGAGGAGCTGGCCGACCGGCTGGCCATCATGCACGGCGGCCGGATCATCACCTCCGGCACCGTCGCGGAGGTGATCGCCGGACGGCCGTCCCGGATCTCCTTCGAGCTGCCAGAGTTCGCCGGGACCTCGCTCCCGCCGCTCGCCCCGGCCGAGGTCACCGTCGACGGCCGCAAGGTCACCGTGCAGACCGGCGACCTCCAGCACACCCTCCACGCCCTGCTCGACTGGGCGCACCGGCACGGCGTCGCGCTCGGCGCCCTGGACGCCCGCAGCGCCTCGCTGGAGGAGGCCTTCCTCGCCATCGCCTCCGAGGCCGCCCACCAGGCCCCGCCGCAGGCCCCCGCCGCCCCCGCCCGTCCCGCCCGCCGCCGCCTGATCGGATCCGCCCGATGACCACCGCCGCCACCGCCACCGCCGCGCCCACCGCCACCGGCCCGCAGGGCACCGCCACCCGCCGGCTGCTCGCCCTCGGCCGCGCCGAGGCCGTCCTGCTGCTGCGCAACCGCACGGCGATGTTCACCGCCCTGCTGCTGCCGCTGCTCCTGGTCTTCTCCCTGAAGGGCACCCTCGGCAAGCAGGCCGAGGACAACCCCGGGCTGGACGTCGACTCGCTGCTGGTCTACGGCTCGGTCGGGATGATGCTGTCCTTCGTCGTCTACTACAACCTGACCGCCGCCTACGTCGCCCGGCGCGGAGAGCTGGTCCTCAAGCGGCTGCGCACCGGCGAGGCCCGGGACATCGAGATCCTGCTCGGCACGGCCGTCCCCTCGCTCGCGCTCGGCCTGCTGATGGCCGCACTGATCGGGATCGGCGGCAGCGTCGGACTGCACCTGGCGGTGCCGGTCAACCCGCTGCTGATGGTCGTCGGCCTGGTGCTGGTGCTGGCCACGATGATCGCCCTGGCAGCGCTGTCCAGCGCCTTCACCAGGACCGTCGAGAGCGCCGGCATCACCACCCTGCCGATCATGCTGATCATCCAGCTCGGCTCCGGCCTGTTCATCCCGCTGGAGGTCATGCCCGCGCAGGTGGCCGACGCCTGCCGACTGCTGCCGACCACCCCGGCCTTCCAGCTGATCCGCGTCGGCTGGTTCGGCACCGACGGCTCGGCCGCCGCGACCGGCTTCGCCGGCAGCTGGGGCGCCGCCGGCCCGCACCTCGTCACAGGTGCGATCTGGCTGGGCCTGGCGGTCTGGGGCGCGGTGCGCTACTTCCGCTGGGAGCCGCGCCGCTGACCGCTCGACAGCAAACCAAGGATTTCTCCCGGTTCGACCTCTGATATGAAGGCAGCAGCACGATCATGGTGGAACTGGGGGGACGACACGTGGACATGCGCTCACCACTGCGCAGATGGAAGGGCTACGGCAAACCCCACCGCGCGGAGCTCTACTTCCGCTGGTCGATCTACCTGATGCCACTGGCCGCGGTGCCGGTGGCGCTGCTCAGCCTCGGCGCCCACCTCGACGAGTACTCGCCCGGCGCCGCCCGGGTCTCCCTGGCCGTCTCGCTGGTCACCACCCTGGTCGGCATCCGGGCCTGCCGGACCTCGCTCGACCACTACCTCGGCCGGCCGGCCGACCACCGCCGCTGGCTCGTCGTCAACGGCGCGGTCACCGTCGGCGGCATCTGGGCCCTGCTGCTGGCCGGCCCGCGGCCGGACGGGACCGGCGCTCCGCCGTCCACCGTCCTGGTCGCCACCGTCCTGCTGATCGTCGCCTACGGCCCGATCTCCGTCGGCCTCCGGCTGCGGTGGTCCGCCCCGGTCGCCGTCGCCCTCGCCGCGGCGGTCGCCCCGGCGATGATGCTGGCCGGGGTGAGCGCCGGCACCACCGTCGGGCAGCTGATCGGCACGCTGCTCGGAATGCCCCTGATCGCGCTGAGCTGCCGCAGCTTCGCCTGGCTGACCGCGGTGGTCTGGGAACTGGACGGCGCCCGCGAGACGCAGTCCCGGCTGGCCGTCGCCGAGGAACGGCTGCGCTTCTCCCGCGACCTGCACGACGTCATGGGCCGCAACCTCACCACGATCGCGCTGAAGAGCGAACTCGCCGTCCAGCTCGCCCGCCGGGGCCGCCCCGAGGCCGCCGAGCAGATGGCCGAGGTGCAGCGGATCGCCCAGGAGTCGCAGCGCGAGGTCCGCGACGTCATCCGCGGCTACCGCACCGCCGACCTGCACGCCGAGGCGATCGGCGCCCGCGCGGTGCTCCGCTCCGCCGACGTCGCCTGCGAGATCGACCTCGGCGAGGCCGCCGACGAACTGCCACCGCACGTCCAGGCGGTGTTCGGCTGGGTGATCCGCGAGGCCACCACCAACGTGCTGCGGCACAGTGAGGCCGAGCGCTGCCTGATCCGGCTGCGCCGGGAGGGCGGACGGGCGGTGCTGGAGCTGGAGAATGACGGGGTGCCCGCCGTGCCGCTCCCCTCCCAGGGCGGCGGCACCGGGCTGCGCGGACTGCGCGAGCGCCTCGCCGCCCACGACGGCGAGCTGACCGTGCCGACCGCCGGGCCCGGCGTCTTCCGGATGCTCGCCACCGTCCCGCTGCCGAACTGAGCGGACGGACGAACCGAACGGACCCGGGCGAACCGCCCGACCCGGGCGAACCGAACGGACCCTGGCGATCCGAACGACCCGGGCGAACCCGCCCGACCCGAGCGACCCGAGGAAGTGCCGACCGATGACCGACACCGCGCCCGTCCGCGTCCTGCTCGCCGACGACGAGCACCTGATCCGGGGCGCGCTGGCCGCGCTGCTCTCGCTGGAGGACGACATCGAGGTGGTCGCGCAGGCCGGCTCCGGCCCGGAGGCCCTGGCGATGGCGCAGGCGCACCGGCCGGACGTCGCGGTGCTGGACCTCCAGATGCCCGGCAAGGACGGCATCGAGGTGAGCGCCGAGCTGCGCCGGCTGCTGCCGGACTGCCGCTGCATGATCGTCACCGGGCACGGCCGCCCCGGCTACCTGAAGCGGGCGCTGGAGGTCGGCGTGCGCGGCTTCCTGCCGAAGACCGTCTCGGCGGCGGACCTGGCGGGCATCATCCGCACCGTGCGCTCCGGCGGCCGGTACGTGGACCCGGAGCTGGCGGCGGACGCGATCAGCGCGGGCGAGACCCCGCTGACCCCGCGCGAGACGGACGTCCTGGAGCTCGCCGCCGACGGCACCCCGATCGCCGAGATCGCCGAGCGGGCCGCGCTGTCCCAGGGCACCGTCCGCAACTACCTGTCCTCGGCGGCCACCAAGCTGGGCGCGGAGAACCGGCACGCGGCGGTGCGGATCGCCCGCGAGCACGGCTGGATCTGAGCCGCAGCCGTGCCCGCGGGCGTCCTAGGGGCGCCCCCGTGGGGGCGTCCCGACGGGCGTCAGGCCCAGGTGGTGCCGGTCAGCCGCTCGTAGACCTCGATGTACTTGGCCCGGGTCTGCTCGACGACCTCGTCCGGCAGCGCCGGCGGCGGCAGCTCGCCGTGGCGGTCCCAGCCGGAGGCCGGGGAGACCAGCCAGTCGCGGATCAGCTGCTTGTCGAACGAGGACTGCGAGCGGCCCGGCCGGTACTCGTCGGCCGGCCAGTAGCGCGAGGAGTCGGGGGTGAGCACCTCGTCGCCGATCACCAGCTCGCCGTCCAGCAGGCCGAACTCGAACTTGGTGTCGGCCAGGATGATGCCGCGCTCGCGGGCGATGTCCCGGGCGCGGGCGTAGACGTCCAGGGTGGTGCGGCGCAGCTGGTTCGCCAGCTCGGCGCCGATCCGGCGGGCGGTCTCCTCGTAGGGCACGTTCTCGTCGTGCTCGCCGACCTCGGCCTTGAGCGCCGGGGTGTAGATCGGGGCGGGCAGCTCGGAGCTGTTCTCCAGGCCCTCCGGCAGGGCGATGCCGCAGACCGTGCGGCTCTGCTCGTACTCGGTCAGGCCGGAGCCGGCCAGGTACCCGCGGGCGACGGCCTCGACCGGGATCATGTCCAGGCTGCGGCAGACCAGCGTGCGGCCCTTCCAGTCGGCGGGGGCGCCGGCCGGGACCTCGGTGGAGATCACGTGGTTGGGGACGATGTCCGCGATCCGCTCGAACCACCACAGCGACAGCTGGGTGAGGACGCGGCCCTTGTCGGGGATCTCGTTCGGCAGCACCCAGTCGTGGGCGGACGTCCGGTCGCTGGCGACCATGACCAGCTCACCCGACTCGGTGCGGTAGAGGTCGCGCACCTTGCCGGTGTGCAGGTGGACCAGGCCGGGTACCTGGACCGGCTCGGGCTTGGTGACAAATCCGCTCAAGGTGTCTCAGTCCTCAGGGGTCGTTCGCGGGCGTGGGGCACTGCGAAAGGGGAGGTCACTGCCCCCGCAGTCTTTCACGACCGCCGGTCCCGCTCCCCCGGGGCCGCCGGGGCTCAGTTCTTGCAGAGCCGGTCCAGCAGGTTGGCGGTGGCCCGCTGGATCCGCTCGTCGGTCAGTCCGGGGCGGCCCAGCGCGGGCGACCAGGCGAAGGTGCCGGCCGCGAAGACGTACGCGCCGCTGGGCGCCCGGTACAGCGAGGTCTCCTGGTAGCGGGTGCGGCCCGACAGGTCCTGGTAGGGCGAGTGGGCCAGCAGCACGCGTTCGGTGTGCTCGGGCAGCGCCACCTTGGGGTAGTACCGGTCGGCCTCGCCGGCGACCAGGCCGGGCAGCTCGTCGCCCTCCTGCAGGCCGGTGCCGTCCCAGAGCCAGTGCGCGGTGTGCCGGGCGACCAGCGGGACGGGCGCGGCGACCCGGCCCGAGTACTGCACGCCGAGCAGGTGCTGCTCGGGCTCCCCCGCGTCCCGCCACAGCGCGCTGGCGGAGCCGGACACGCCCGCGGCCGGGCTGCCGGGCCCGACCTTCTGCCGCTTGCGGCAGTTGAGCAGCCGGTGGGGCTCGCCGGAGGCGGCGGCGGTCAGCTCGACCCGCCAGTACATGGTGTTGGCGGAGAGGAACACCAGCGAGGTGCCGCCGTCCCGGGCCCGTTCGGCGGCCCGGCGCATCGGGGCGGACCAGTACTCGTCGTGGCCGGGGAAGACCAGCGCCCGGTGCCGGGCGGGGTCGACCAGGCCGGCGTGCAGGTCGGTGGCGGTGGCGTAGGAGAGGTCGTAGCCGTAGCGCTCGGCCCAGCGGATGAAGTCGTACGCGTGGCCGACGTGCAGCGGCAGCCCGGCGGTGGCGTGCGGGCGGTCGAAGGAGACGGTGACGGCCGCCTCCGGCTCGCCGAGCAGGCCGCCCCGGCCGTCCCAGGCGTGGTACAGGCTGGCGCCGGTGCGGCCGTCCTCGGGGAACAGGTTGTACGCCTGCCAGGTCACGTCCGGGAGCACCAGGAGCAGCTCGGCCGTGTTGTGCCCGCGGTCCTCGAAGTCCCGCACGGTGAACGGGATGTGACTGCGGTGCGCGGTGTCCGAGGTGGTCAGCACGGCGACGTACGCGCCGGGCTTCCAGTGCGCCGGGATCTGCAGCCGCCAGGAGTGCCACCAGTGGTGGCAGGAGACCGTCCGGTCGACCACCAGCGGGGCGGGCTGGGCGAGGCCGGAGACCGGCGGGCTGGTGGTCATGTGGCGGGCGCCGTCGCCGCCGTAGTGGCCGATCCGGAAGACGCTCACGGTGAACTCGCGGGGCGGGTTGACGGTGACCCGGAAGTCCACCGAGCCGCCGGGGCGGATCACCCCGGCCGAGGCGAAGCCCTTGATCTGCTGGTCCACGTCGTTGGAGCTCTGCGGAGTGCCGACCGACGGCTTGGGCCGGGCCCCGGCGGTCAGCGGCTGCTGGCCGGGCGCGTCCACCGAGACGTACCAGGGGACGGCGCCCTCCGCTCCGGCCAGGTACTGGTCCGGGCTGCGCAGCCAGGGCAGCGGGCCCTGTCCGAAGGGGTCGGAGACGCTGTAGGCGTGCGTTCCGGACTCCCAGCGGCGGTTGAGTTCGGTGCCCACGCGCCCCTCCCAGGTGCACTTCCGCCCGGTTGGCACGTGCCCCCCGGATGTGCGTGCGGTCTAATACACCACAGAGTGCTGGCGCTCCGTCACCCTCCGGTGGCAATTGGTGCCGGGAATCTCGCGGTCCGCCCGGAGGGGGCCTCCGGCCTGCGGAGACGACCGGCGGCCGAGCCGTCCGGGGGCGCGTGCGGGGGTGTCGAGCGCCGTCCCACCCGTCACAGCCGGACGGGTTTCTCCAGGCGGACGTCGGCGGCGTCCAGCCAGGCGCGCAGCGGGCCGTCCTGGCCCTGCTCGACGGCCTGGGCGACCGGGCCGGCCAGGTCGGTGCGGCGGACCCCGCCGAGCAGCAGCACCGGGCCGTCCAGCCAGTCCAGCCCGGGGGCGCCGCCGGCGGTGTCCACGGCCGCGCAGCAGACCATCGCGGTGACGTGGTCGACCAGCAGGTCGCGACCGGTGCGGTCGGGTTCCAGCAGCGGGGCCGGGGCGGTCGTGCGGGCCACCTGGGCGGCGAGCGCGGCGGCCAGCCGTTCGCCGTCGCCCTCGGCGAGCCGCACCAGCAGCCGGGTGAGGGTCGGGGCGCCGGGGCGGGAGTGCGGGGCGAGCCGGTCCAGGGGGGCCTGCAGGGCGGCGGCGCCCGCCCGCCAGCCGGCGTCCACCACGTCGGCCGGGTAGTCGGCCCACTCCAGCTCGTGCCAGGCGCCGGCCGCCGGGCGGCCGAAGAACAGCTCGGCCGCGAGCCGGGAGACCGCCCGGTCGACGGCTCCGGGCTCCTCCAGCAGGTCGCAGGCGGGGCGGTCGCCGAGCCGGGTGCCGTAGCCGTCGGCCAGCCGGTCGCGGCGGGACAGCTCGGTGAGGGCGGCGACCACGCCGGCGTTGAGGTGGGCGGGGTGGCGGCCGAGCCGCCAGGCGGGCAGCGCGACCCGGGTGAGCAGCCGGTCCCAGCCGGCGTAGGCGAGGCCGACCTGCTCCTGGGCGGCGATCCGCAGGCCGTAGTCGACCACCCTGGCCTGCTCGGAGGCCCAGCTCGCGACGGAGCGCTCCAGTTCGGCGGAGTGGCCGCGGCAGGCACCGAGCAGGCGGCGGGCGATCCGGCGGGCGATCCGGTCGGCGAGCGCGGCCGGACCGCGCCGCGGCGGCCGGGGCGGGGCGGCCAGGGTTCCGCCGCCGAGGCCGGGGGACGTGCCCCGGCCGGAGTCCAGGCAGGCGTCCAGGCTGCGCAGGAACCGGCGGGCGGCGGCGATCTCCGGATCGGCGGAGGCGGCGGCGCCGGCCACCACCGGGGCCAGCAGGGCGCGCAGCTCGCCGGCCCGCATCCACCAGAGGAAGGGCGAACCGATCACCAGGACCGGGGCGGGCGGCTCGGGGTGCGGGCGCAGCGGGTGCGGCCGCGGCGGGCCCGGCCGCCGCACCGGTGGGACGTCCTCCAGCCAGCTGTCGCAGTCCGGGGTGAGGGCGACCGCGGAGGGCGCGGGGACGTCCAGCCGGTCGGCGAGTTCGGCGATCAGCCGGTACAGCTCGGGGGCCTCGGCGCGTTCCAGCGGCACGGCGGGGGTCCGGGGCGGCTCGGCCCGGTGCAGGGCGCGGGCGGTCAGCCCGGCGACCAGCAGGGTCAGCGCGGCGACCGCGCAGACCGCCCAGCGGACGGCGTCCCAGCCGGCGGCGTCGGCGGCGCCGGGCGCGCCGATCCGGCCGGTGAACCGGCCCGCGAGCAGGACCACCGCCACGGCGGCGGGCAGGACGGCGGCGGCCAGGGCGAGGCCTCGGACCCGCAGGACCGCCTGGGCGTGAGCGCGCGCGGTGTCGACAGCGGCCATACGGTGCGGCACCCCCTTCGGAGCCCTCGGGCGCCCGACGACGGGCCCTGAGCCGACTCGAAACGATCAGTTCCGACCGGGAAGCGGAGGCGTCCGATCCCGGTAGTGCATGCTGCGTGGCGCTACTGACATTTTCGACGCCCCGGCCCGGGTGGTCGTTCCGGATCGCCCCGGTTTCCACTCGTCCCGGTGACGTCGCCCGGATTCCGGACGCCCGCGACCGGTCCGGTGCGAAGCACCCGGCGACCGCCCGGCCGGACGCCGTCCAGCATCCCCCCGCAGGGGCGCCGCTACCCGGCGGCGACCCCGGCACGCGGGCCCCGCGCACTGCGATCCAGCGCACCATAAGGCCGGGCGCCCCGTTACGTCAGCCGGATGCGGGCGCTGTCACCCGATGGGCTGGAATCCGTCGGCCGATCGGTGCGTCGGCCCCCGGAAGCGGTCCGGCCCCGAAACGCCGGGGGCGCTGCGTCCATGGGGTTGATTCCCACGGTCCGCAGCGCCCCCGGTACGGGCTCGGCTCGGCCTAACTGCCCTACGCGGTGGCCGCCTTCAGCGCGATGTCGGTGCGGTGCTGGCCGCCCTTGAGCGAGATCCGGTCCACCGCGGCGTACGCGCGCTCGCGCGCCTCGGCCAGGTCGGCGCCGGTCGCGGTGACCGACAGCACGCGGCCGCCGGCGCTCAGCACCTGCCCGTCCTCGCCCGCCTTGGTCCCGGCGTGCAGCACGAACGCGGTGCCGTCCGCCTCGGCCTCGGCCAGGCCCTCGATCGGGTCGCCGGTGCGCGGCGCGGCCGGGTAGCCCTCGGAGGCGACGACCACGGTGACGGCCGCGCCGTCGTCCCAGCGCAGCGGCTCCAGCTGGTCCAGGGTGCCGTTGGCCGAGGCCAGCAGCACGCCGGCCAGCGGGGTGCGCAGCCGGGCCAGCACGACCTGGGTCTCCGGGTCGCCGAAGCGGGCGTTGAACTCGATCACCCGGGTGCCGCGGGAGGTGAGCGCCAGGCCCGCGTACAGCAGGCCGGAGAACTCGGTGCCGCGGTGGCGCAGCTCGTCCACGGTCGGCTGCAGGACGGTCTCCAGCACCTCCTCGACCAGCCCGGCGGGCGCCCACGGCAGCGGCGAGTAGGCACCCATGCCGCCGGTGTTGGGGCCCTCGTCGCCGTCCAGCGCGCGCTTGAAGTCCTGCGCGGGCTGCAGCGGGAGGACGGTGGTGCCGTCGGTGATCGCGAACAGCGAGACCTCGGGGCCGTCCAGGTACTCCTCGATGACCACGCGCTCGCAGGAGGCGGCGTGCGCCAGCGCGGCCTCGCGGTCGGAGGTGACCACGACGCCCTTGCCGGCGGCCAGGCCGTCGTCCTTGACCACGTACGGGGCGCCGAAGGCGTCCAGCGCCTCCGCGGCCTCGGCGGCGGTGGTGCAGACGTAGGAGCGGGCCGTGGGGACGCCGGCGGCGGCCATCACGTCCTTGGCGAACGCCTTGGAGCCCTCCAGCTGCGCGGCCGCGCCGGAGGGGCCGAAGACCGGGATGCCGGCCGCGCGCACGGCGTCGGCGACACCGGCGACCAGCGGGGCCTCCGGGCCGACCACCACCAGGGCGGCGCCGAGCCGCCGGGCCAGGTCGGTGACCTGGGCACCGTCGAGCTGGTCGACCGGGTGGACCGTCGCCACCCGTGCGATCCCGGCGTTGCCCGGGGCACAGTGCAGCTCGGTGACAGCGGGATCTTGGGACAGAGAGCGGCACAGGGCGTGTTCGCGGGCGCCGCCGCCGATGACGAGGACCTTCACGCCACGCAAGCGTAGTCGGTGGCCTGTTCCGGCCGCTCCCCGGTCCCGTCGGATCCTCCAGGAGAAGAGGTCCGTACGCCGACGATACCGGAGGATCCTCCAAGCCCGGGGGCCCCAGGTGGGCGCTGGGTGTCCGGGTCACGACCACGGGTCACCGGGCCCTCGCTCGGACGGGTGAAATCTCGCCGCCCCCCGCAACCCGCTCACCTCGGGTTCCGATGGCTTGAACCGGTAACGATCAACCGGGAAGCTCCCCCACGGTCAGCCATTTGGCGGTAAGAAGTGCTGTTGGACAACCACCGGCAGACGCCACGTCAGCCGATGCGCCGCCAGACCCAGCCGCCCGCCCGCCACAGGGAGCCCCACAGGTGAGCCAGCCGGAAATGCAGCCCGAGGAGAGTGCCTGGGGCAAGGAGATCGGCGAGGAGGACCCGCCCGCCACCGCCGTGGTCCGCCGGGAGCCCACCCGCCGCCGGACCGATCTGAGCACCCGACAGTTCCCCCTCGGGGACTGGGGCGAGCCGGCCGAGCGGCTGGAGGAGCTCTACCGCTGGTCCGAGGAGCGGGCGGTCGAGGCGATCGAGTGGTACCGCCGGGACCGGGTCTGGAAGCGCCGGTGGGCGCGTCTGCTGCGGTTCGGCTCGGCCGGGTTCGCGGTGGGCGCCGTGACGGCCCCGCTGGTCGACCTCGCCGGCAGCTTCGCGCACGGCGCCAGCTGGGGCTACGTCGGCCTGGCGCTCTCCGCCGCCTGCTACGGCGCCGACCGGGCCTTCGGCCTCAGCTCGGGCTGGATGCGGGACGTCTCCACCGGGCAGGCCCTGCAGCGCCGGCTGGAGGCCTTCCAGTTCGACTGGGCGTCGGAGTGCGTGCGCGAGGTGCTCGGCCCCACCGAGGGCACCGCGGGCGAGGCCGCGGAACGCTGCCTGGGCGTGCTGCGCCGGTTCTGCGAGGACGTCTCGGACATGGTCCGCACCGAGACCTCGGAGTGGATGCTGGAGTTCCGCGCCTCGATGACCCAGCTGCCCACCCAGGCCCCCGGGAGCTGGGGCGGCCGCTCCGAGCCCGGGATGGGCGCCCAGGTGCGGGTGCTGCCGCCGCCGGGCACCCGGCCCACCATGCCGCGCCAGCGGCCGCCGGAGGGGCCGCTGCGCTAGGGCCCGGAGGGCCCACGCCGGGCCACGGTGGGCCGTCGGCGGGCCTCCGTGGCGCTAGGCGAAGACGATCATCGAGCCCTGGGTGACGCTCCTGGTCGCCGCCGCGTACAGGCCCGACCAGGCGTGCCGCTCCCGGGCGAAGGGGTGCACGTCGTCGATCGGCGGCCCGAACGGCTGCTCCAGGCCGGTCGGGCCGAGCGGCCGGGTCGGGTCCGGCGGGTTGAGCGGGTCGATGCCCAGCGCCGGTGCCACCGCCTGCAGTTCGCGCAGCAGTCCGTGGCTGGAGCCGAGCGGGCCACCGGAGGCGAGCAGCGCGTCGTCCACCAGCGGCACCGCGAACTCGACCGGAACGTACGCGCCCGCGTGGTCGAAGTGCCAGACCAGGTGCGACTGTTCGGCGCTGCTCTCGAACATCTCCAGCAGCTGCTCGTAGTCGCCGCCGAGCGCGTCGACCGGGGTGATGTCCAGGCCGGTGAGGCCCAGCAGGTAGGCCCGGCGCAGGAAGTGCAGCGAGTCGTAGTCGAAGGCGGCTATCGGCTCGACCGCGCCACTGATGCCCGGGACGTACTCGTAGACCGGCACCCCGGGCAGCCCGCGCGCGGCCAACACCTCGTTGTAGAGGGCTAGATCGTCCCGGAAGGGGTTGTCGGGGCTGTGGCTCAGCACGTCCACCAGCGGGACGAGCCAGAGGTCGCAGGCCATGGCCGGCAGTTCCTCTCCGGGCGGTGGGGGATCGCCCGCGGGGCGGGGCGACGACGGGGGCGGGGTCGGTACCCGGACGGCCCTTCGCGGACGCCCGGTTCGACGCCCGTCACCCTACCGGCCCGGGGCGGCGTGCGGGTCGGGCCGTCCCAGCGGGGCCTCGGGGGGCGCCGGAGACGGCCGCCGGCCGAACCGGCCGTAGGGCACCGCGCGGGGCTGCGGCACCAGGCCGAGGCCCAGCCCCAGCTCCCGGCCCAGCTCACGGCCGACCTCGTCACCGCGCAGCGGCCGCTCGCCGCGCACCGCACCGGGCTCGCCGGGCTCGGCGGGGCCGCCGGGCTTGGCGGGGTCGGCGGGCTCGGCGGGGCCGCCGGGCTTGGCGGGGTCGGCGGGCTCGGCGGGCCCGACGACGGAGCCGGGCCCCGGCTCGGCGGCCGACGGCCCGCCCGGGACGGGCGGCGGCTGCGTCCCGGTGGTCTCGGTGAGCAGCCCCAGGACCGTCACCGACTCCAGCGGCTGCCCGGCCAGCTCGGCCAGCAGCCGCGCGGTGGCCAGGTTGTACTCGCAGATGATCCGGTACGCGCCGGCCAGGTCGTGCGCCTCGATCGCCCCGACCAGGTCCTGGTGGCGGTCCCAGCAGACCCCGGCCAGGCCGGGCATCGCCCGCAGGTAGGGCGCGGCGAACATCCAGGACTGCACCCGCAGCCAGTCCAGGTAGTCGGCGACCCGCCGGTTGCCCAGCAGTCCGGCGACCTCCTGCCAGAACCGGCGGTCGCAGCCCACCATCACGTCCAGGTTCCCGGCCCGGGCGGCCCGGACGGCCGCGTCGGCCCGGCGGCGCAGCGAGGGCAGCCGGCTGAGGTCGGGCAGGGCCCGGCGGGTGGAGAACTGCCGGTGGAAGCTGTCGGCGAGCAGGACCCGGGACTCGAAGATCTCCAGGAAGTCGTCCCAGCACAGTTCGGGCACGGTGAAGCCCCGGTGGTGCTCGGCCCGCAGCAGCCCCTGGGCGCCGAGGTCGACCAACGCCTCGCGGGCCGGGGTCGCGGAGACGCCGTACAGCTCGGCGATCTCCTTGACGGTGAAGTTGCGGCCGGCCGCCAGTCGGCCGGCCATCATCTCCTCCCGCAGCGCGCCGGCGATCTGCTCGCGCAGGCTGTTGCGGTGGATGACGGGACGGGGGGTGCCTGCGCCGTCGACAGGCATGGGCGCGACCTCCTCGGGCGGGCCGACCGGGCCGACCCTGGACGGACCGGCGGGAACACGACGAGTGCTCATCTTCTCAAACCCGCCCGGGCCAGGTCCGAACCAACCCTCCGACAAGACGGTCCCCCGGCCCCGGCCGGTCCGACCGGGGCCGGACCGACTAGCGCTGGACCGGTGCCGGGATCCCCAGCAGGCGGTCCCGCAGCACCGGGAAGTCCTTGCGCGCCGCGGCCACCTCGGACGGGTCGAAGTCGACCGTCAGCACCTCCTCCTCCGTCCCCGCCTCGGCCAGCACCCGGCCCCACGGGTCCACCACGATGCTGTGCCCGGCCTGCTCCACCCCGGCGTGCGTCCCGGCCGTGTTGCAGGCCAGCACGAAGGCCTGCTCCTCCACCGCCCGCGCGCGGGCCAGCAGCGTCCAGTGCTCGCGCCGCCGGGCCGGCCAGGCCGCCGGGACCACCAGCAGCTGCGCACCGGCGTCCAGCAGCGCCCGGAACAGCTCCGGGAAGCGCAGGTCGTAACAGGTGGCCAGGCCCAGCGTGGCGAAGTCGGTGGGCGCGGTGACGATCTCCTGGCCCGCGCCCATCACCACGGCCTCGCCGCTGTCGAAGCCGAAGCGGTGGATCTTGCGGTAGGTGTGCACCAGCTCGCCGTCCGGGGCGAACAGCATCGAGGTGTTGTAGATCGGCCCGTCCGGGTCCCGCTCGACGATCGAACCGGCGTGCAACCAGACCCCGGCGGCCCGGGCGGCGGCCGCCATCGCGTCCGAGGTGGGCCCGTCCAGGCCCTCCGCGCCGTCCGACCAGAGGTCGTACGCGAAACCGCCGAGCGGCCACAGCTCCGGCAGCACCACCAGGTCGGCGCCCTGCTGGGCCCGCACCAGCGCCGCCGCCCTGGCCCGCCGCTCGGCGGGCGGCTCGGCGTCGGAGACCGCGAGTTGGATCAATGAAGCGCGCACAGTACCACCGTCCACGGCAAGAGTCCTACGATCGTCACCCGAAAGCGCTGCCCTGCTGTTCCCCGGCAGCGTAACGTGCGGTTAGCGTGTGCGCCCGGAAAGCCGGACCATCCCGGCCGGCGGTGACGGCGGGGCACAGGCGGCAAGGAAGCTGACGGAGGGCCGGAGATTCCCGTGACGGACAACCAGACCGTGCAGGCTTACACCGAGGCGTGGACCCAGAGCATCGAGTCCATATCGGAGCTGGTCGCCCCCCTCCCCGAGGGCTCCTGGAACCGGGCCACCGAGTGCCCCGGCTGGTCCGTCCGGGACGTCGTCTCGCACGTCATCGCGGTCGAGTCCGAGCTCCTCGGCGACCCCCGCCCGATCCACTCCCTGCCACGTGACCTCCGTCACGTGACCACCGAGTTCGCCCGCTACGTCGAGCTGCCGGTGGACAAGCGCCGCTGCCACACCGCGCTGGAGATGACCAGCGAGCTGGAGTACACGATCATCCGCCGCTCCCGGGCGCTGCGGAACGCCAAGCAGACGCCCGGCGAGCCGGTCCGCTGGCCGGCCGGGCCGCTCGCCCGGGACGTCCCGTACCACGAGCTCCTGCGGATGCGGGCCTTCGACGTCTGGGTGCACGAGCAGGACCTGCGCCGCGCCCTGGACGCCCCCGGCAACCTGGACGCCCCGGCCGCCCTGATCTCCCGGGACCTCCTGCTGGAGCTGCTGCCCAAGGCCGTCGCCAACAAGGCCGGCGTCCCCGCCGGGACGGCCATGGTGCTGGACGTCACCGGCCCGGTGGAGTTCCTGCGCACCGTCCGGGTCGACGCCTCCGGCCACTGCACCGTGGACGAGTCGATCAGCCTGGCCCCCGACGTCCAGCTCAGCATGGGCTGGGAGACGTACGTCCGGCTCGCCTGCGGCCGCGGCCGCCCGGGGCCGGTGTCGGTGGAGGGCGACAAGGAACTGGCCGACCGGGTGCTGGCGAACTTCTCCGTCACCATCTGAGCCCCACCGGCGCACGCCACCCGGCGTACACGCACCAACGCACGCCGGGTCGGCACCTCTCGTGCATCCGCACGTCAATGCAGCACCAGCCACCTCACCCGTTCGGCCTCGTTGTTCCGGGCAGTCATGCCATCACCCGGAAGAAGGAGGAACGTCCCGATGGACGACGAACGGGAACAGCAGGAACGGATGGTGCTGGTGCGGTCGAGCTTCCCGGTCACGGGGCAGCCCATCAGGGTCGTGATGATCGACGGCGAGCCGTGGTTCGCGACGGCGGACGTGTGCCGGGTCATGGGTCGGCGAAACCCGGCCACCGCCGTGTACGGGCTGGAGCCCCACCAGCACCGCACCGTGGACCTGCGGTCGGTAACCGCCCAGCAGATGGAGGGTTACGACGATTCCGCAGGTCAGAAACCCTACCGGCGAGGAAATCCATTGCTCGGCCTGGTGAGCGAGGCGGGGCTGTACAGCCTCCTCATGAGGTCGGACAAGAAGTCCGCCCGACCGTTCCGGGCATGGGTCACCGAGGAACTGCTCCCCTCCGTCCGCCGCGGGGACACCGACGTCCCCACCCAGCAGCGGCGGATGGCGGAGACCCTGGCCGAGGCGATCGGGCAGCAGGTGCAGATCGTCGCGGAGATCGACCACGAGGACTGGCCCGGGCTGACCGTCCGCTCCGACGGGACGGTCCACTGCCGGCACGGGGAGATGGTCCTCCACCTGCCGGGCCGGGAGGAGGACAGCGGACCGCCGTTCGGGGCGTACTTCGCCTGCCCGGGCGGGGAGCGGGTCGGCATCCGGGGCAGCCGGGTCGTCCCCGGCTGCCCGAAGCTGAAGCTGGTCGACCTGATCCGCCTGCGGCGCGAAGCACGGCCCGCCCCCGGCACCGGGCCCGTGCCGGACCACGGGCCGATGCGTGCGGAACTGCACGGCGCCCGGCTCTTCGGGACACCGCCGCAGATGGCCGCGTTCATGCGGGCGTACGGCCGCTGATGCCCCCGCCGACCCTCGGGTGAAGCGGGGGCCGGCACGTCTTCGCAGGTCGGAAACCCTACGTCTCCGAGGCGAGGACCCTCCGCCGCAACCGGAGGATCATCAGCGTCCCCACTGCCAGCGGGACGTACTGCCAGCAGAACGCCCAGCGGAAGGCATCGGCCGGGTAGCCGTCGGTGCCTTCCGGGGTGAGGGCGTCCAGCAGGACGCCGACGCCGAAGAGGGTGATCATCGTGCCGATGAAGCCGCCCATGTTGACGATTCCGGAGGCGGTGCCGAGCCGTTCCGCCGAGTTCCGGGAGCGCGCGTAGTCCAGGCCGACCAGCGAGGCCGGGCCGTTGCTGCCCATCACCAGGATGATCCCGACCAGCAGCCACACCGGCGGGTGCCCGCCGGGCCAGGCCAGCACCAGCGCCCAGCCGAGCGCGGTGGTCGCGATGACGGTCAGCACGATCGGCATGCGGGCGCGCGCGGTGCGGGAGAGCAGGCGGCCGAAGAGGAACCCGAAGCTCATGTTGCTGAGCACCAGCAGGGTCAGCATCCCGCCCGCCCCGGCCCGGGACATGCCCTGCGCCTGCACCAGGTAGGGCAGGCCCCAGAGCAGGCCGAAGGCGTTGCCGGGGAACTGGGTGGTGAAGTGGATCCACAGCCCGAGCCGGGTGCCGGGCTCCCGCCAGCAGTCCAGGACCAGCCGGCCGACCCCGGGCCGCTCCCGGTGCTCCACCGGCCGGATCGGTTCCGCCTGCGCCGGGGCCTCCCGGAGGAACAGCGCGACCAGCGCGAACACCGCCACGCCGAGCAGCGCGATCGCGGCGAAGGTGGGCGTCCAGCCCTCGCTGTGCAGCGCCTGCGCCAGCACCACGGTGGTGACCAGGTTGCCGCCCATCCCGGCCAGACCGGTCAGCTGGGCCACGAACGGGTTCCGGGCGGCCGGGAACCAGCGGGCGGCGATCCGCAGCACGCTGATGAAGGTCATCGCGTCGCCGCAGCCGAGCACCGCCCGGGAGGCCAGCGCGGGGGCGAAGGAGGAGCTGAACGCGAAGGCCAGCTGACCGGTGCTGAGCAGCACGACACCGAGCAGCAGCACCCGGCGCGGCCCGAAGCGGTCCACCAGCAGGCCGACCGGGATCTGCATGGCCGCGTAGACCAGCACCTGGAGGATGGAGAAGGTGGAGAGCGCCGAGGCGCCGATGCCGAAGCGGTCGGCGGCGTCCAGCCCGGCCACGCCGAGACTGGTGCGGTGGATGACCGCCAGGACGTAGACGCTGACGCCGACGGACCAGGCCGTCCAGGCGGCACGGCCACCCGGCGGCGCGGGAACGGGGCCGGAAACGGGCGCGGACGCGGGTGCATGGGCGGTCGAGGGCCCGGCTGTGGCTCGGGGAGCGGAGGCGGACGGGGGCGCGGCTGAAGGGGCGGGCTCCACGGACATAGTGCGACCAGACTAGTCATCCCATGATTGGACGCCCAGGGCGGGGTTCGGTCGCCCGGGCGCGAACCCGCGACCCCCCGGGCCGGTGGATCCGCCGGTGCGCTCCCCGGCAACAGCCGGCCCCGGCCAGCCCCGACAGCCCCCGACACAGCCCCCGCCGGACTCAGCGAGCCTCCGACAGCCCCGACAACTCCCGCCGGCCTCAGCCGGTCAGCGTCCAGGACACCGACCGGGTCATGAAGCGGTCCCGGAAGGCCTCGTCGCGCACCCAGTCCGTGGTGTCCCGGACGGTCGCCGTCACGGTGGCCGTCCGGCCCGGGGCCAGGTCCAGCCGGGCGGTGTCCAGCCAGGAGGCGTCCGCGGACTGCGGTGCCACCGGGACGCCGTCCACCTTCCACTCCACCTTCAGCTGGCGGGCCCCGTTCAGCGGCAGCGGCCGGACGTCGAGCCGGGGCCGCCCGGTCACCTCGCCGGGCGCCGGCAGCGGGGCGTCGGTCGGCCGGACCTTGCGGTAGAGCTCCTCGATGATCGCCTCACGCGAGGGCAGGTTGTACGCGCTGCCCAGGGTGCGCATGACCGAGTCCGGGGTCGGCCGGTAGAGGCCGTTGCCGCTGCGGTACGCGCCGACGACCCCGGCACCGTCCGGGGACGCGGCGCCCAGCCAGCGCCACCACTTGGTCTGCTTCTTGCGCATGTCGTCGGCGTTGAGGGTGGAGAGGTTCGGGTAGTCGGCGTCGTCGGGGGCGCTGTCGTACTCGTCGCCGAGGTCCCCCACGGTGTGCCCGATCTCGTGCTGGATGATCCGCCCGGCGTCCTGGCTGCCGCCGGCCAGGGTGGTCACCCCGGTGCCGCCGGCGCCGCCGTACTCGGTGGAGTTGGCCAGCGCGATCAGGTACTGCGGCCCGCTGCCGTCCCCCGCGTACCGGGCGGTGGCGGCCTCGTCTGCGCAGAGCAGCCGGGCGGTGCCCTCGCACCAGAAGTGCATGCCGAGCGGGGTGGCCGGGTTGCGGCCGCGGCTCTCGGTCTCGGCTATCCCGGACACCGGGGAGACCACGTCGACCCGCCGTACGTTGAAGAAGCCCTGGTAGGTGCGGAAGGGCTCGATGTCCATCAGGGCGTGCCAGGCCTTGTCGGCCTGCTGCCGGAACAGGTCCTGTTCGCCCGCCGTGTAGCCGTCCCCGAGCAGGACCAGCGTGATCCGGTTGGCCGGGTCGCCGGTCCGACGTATGTCGACCGTCGGGGCGGCCCCGGCTATTCGCTGGTCGGCGCGGAGCGCGGTGTGCGGCGGCACCGCACGGTCGGCCGGAGCGCCGGGCCCGATCACGCCGAACGGCGAGGGACCGACCAGTTCCAGGGCGGCGGGCAGCAGGGCGGTGGACACCAGCACGAGGGCGGCCAGACTCCGGACGAGACGGCCAGGGTTGCCAGGCGGCATACGGGTGCGTCCTCGGGGCTCCGGTCACCCGGTGTCGCCCGGGTGGTGGAGCGGAGACGTACCCGGACCGGCGTGTCGCCCCCACCGGCGGGCGCAAATGTCACCGACCTGGCCGAACGATCCGCATCCTCCCTGCCATGAGGACCATGCAGGTCATGCGGGTCATACCAACCACACCCCCGCCCGGACCGTCCCCGCCCGACCTTCCAGCACCCCTGCCCAGGCGCCCTCCCGCAGCCCCGCCCAGGCCCTCCCGCAGCCCCGGTCAGGCCTTCCGGAGGCCCAGCACCAGATGGGTGCCCAGCCCGAAGAGCAGCCCCCAGAACGCCGAGCCGATCCCGAACAGGCTCATCCCCGAGGCACTCGCCAGGAAGGTCACCACCGCCGCGTCCCGCCCGCGCTCCTCCGCGACCGCCGCCGCCAGGCTGCCCTGCAGCGAGGCCAGCAGGGCGACCCCGGCGATCACCGCGATCAGTTCCTTCGGCAGCCCGGTGAACAGGCTGACCAGCACTCCGCCGAAGCTGCCCACCAGCACGTACAGCGCGCCCGAGGACATGCCCGCGACGTACCGGCGGCGCGGGTCCGGATGGGCCTCCGGGCCCGAGCAGATCGCCGCCGTGATCGCCGCAAGGTTCACCCCGGGCGAGCCGAACGGGGCCATCAGCATCGACACCGCCCCGGTCGAGCCGATCAGCAGCCGGTCGTCCGCCCGGTAGCCGAAGGCCCGCATCACGCCGAGGCCCGGGGCGTTCTGCGAGGCCAGCGTGACGATCGTGAGCGGCAGCGCGAGCCCCACCAGCGCCGACCAGGAGAACGCCGGCACCGTCAGCACCGGCACGGTCGGCCCGCCCGAGCCCGGGTGCAGCGGCAGTCCGACGGTCAGCGCCGCCAGCACCCCGCCGACCAGTAGCGCGACCGGTACGGCGTACCGCGGCGCGAACCGCTTGGCCAGCAGGAAGGCCGCGAAGCTGCCCACCACCAGGACCGGCGCGCCGTGCACCGCGCCGAAGATCCCGGCACCGAAGGAGAACAGGATGCCCGCGAGCATCGCGTTCACGATCCCGACCGGCACCGCCGCGATCAGCCGGCCGAACCAGCCGGTCACCCCGAACAGGGCCACCACCACCGCGCTCACCAGGAACGCCCCGACCGCCTCCCGGTAGGGGTAGTCGCCCAGGCTGGTCACCAGCAGCGCGGCCCCCGGCGTGGACCAGGCGGTGATCACCGGCGTCCGGGTCCACCAGCTCAGCGCGAAGCCGCTCACCCCGCTGCCGATCGCCACCGCCCAGATCCAGGAGGCGGTGTGCGCCGTGTCCAGCCGTCCGGCCGCGGCCGCCGCGAGCACCACCACCAGCGGTCCCGAGAAGGACACCGCGACGCACACCAGCCCGGCCAGCAGTGCCGGCCCCGACGCGTCCCGCCGCAGCGACCGACGTTCCCCGCTCCCGACCGGCGTCGTTTCCGGTCGAATCGTCAGCTCATCCGTCATCCCGGCAGTATCCCGGAGACCTGACGAAGGCTCCCGAAAAGTTTTTGGATCCACCTGCAACCCCTGCCGGGGATGCGCGTCTATACGGATGAAGGCACGGAGAGCGAGACCGGCAGAGCCGGGGGGCGCTTCCGCTCAGGAGGAGCGGGGCCGGTCGTCTTCACCCACACACCGTCAGTCACATGACCCTGGGGAGTCACGTCATGCGCACGTCCGTTATCACCCGCTTTGCGAAGAACGACCGCGCCCTCTCCGGCCGCCGCCGCATCGCCGTCCTCGCCGCCACCACCGTCCTCGCCGGCGGCATCCAGTTCCTCGCCACCGACAGCGCCTGGGCCTGCGGCGACAGCGACGGCAAGGCCACCGCTGTCACCGCCCCGGCCGCCGACCCGGCCAAGCACGACGGCACCTACCAGTCCGGCTTCCACATGACCCCGGACGGCCAGACCATCACCGCGGGCGGCCCCAAGGTCGAGATCGGCGTCGGCGTCACCAACTTCACCGGCGCCCCGTACCGGAACGTCTCCGCGAACCTCTGGCTGTTCAACCCGAAGGGCAGCACCAACCTCCAGGACTTCACGGTCGAGGTCGCCACCGCCGGCGGCTGGAAGCCCGTCGCCCTGCGCCACGGCTGCGACCCCTCGCTCTTCACCGTCGCCTCCCCCGCCACCACCACCCCGCGCCTGGAGAACGGCCGGGCCGCCAACTTCATGTTCCGCGTGGGCCTCTCCGCGAAGGCGCCGAAGGACGTGACCGAGATCCAGGTCGGCACTTGGGCCCAGGCTCCCGGCTTCCCGGATGTGACGGGCGACATGCACACCTACCACGTGGCTCGAA
Organism: Kitasatospora sp. NPDC096140; assembly: GCF_040303045.1. Lineage (NCBI taxonomy): Bacteria > Bacillati > Actinomycetota > Actinomycetes > Kitasatosporales > Streptomycetaceae > Kitasatospora > Kitasatospora sp. NPDC096140. The sequence continues at coordinate 238 of NZ_JBEOUW010000003.1, read as the reverse complement.
CCGCCGCCCCCGCGCAGCCGACCACCCCGGCCAAGCCCGCGCCCACCAAGCCCGCCGCGCCGGCCAAGGAGACCAAGAAGGCCGAGCCCGCCGCCGACAAGACCCCCGCCAAGGTCACCGAGCCCACCGGCACCACGCCCACCGCCACTTCCACCGCACCCGCCACCACCGCCCCGGCCGGCACCCCGGAACTCGCCCAGACCGGCGCCTCCTCCACCAACACCTTCCTCGCCCTGTC
>NZ_JBEOUW010000002.1:234274-344643 GCF_040303045.1 Kitasatospora sp. NPDC096140 | reverse complement strand
ATGTCGCAATCCACACCTGGCCAGAAGGCCCTCACTCATTTCAAGATCACCACTCCGTGAACCGTGTCACCAACCTCCGTGGTCAGTACAGCTAGGGCGTCCTGCTGGTGCTCGGCCCGTCGGCGCCGGTACGCCTTCGAGGAACAGGCCCAGCCGCAGTAAACCGGGCGGCGACCCGGTCCCGAGACGCGCAGCGCGGTGCCGCACTCGCGGCACCGTGGCGCGGGTGACGGAGTCTCAATACGTCGCGCGTCGATTCCAGCCTCGGCCTTGCGCTGGCGGCGCATCCACGCGCCGACCGCGTAGCCGTCCGGCTTCTCGGTGGCGGGGATGGCGAGGTGGCCGTGGTGGGCGGCCCAGGCAACGGGCGTAGGCGTAGCCGCGCTAATGCATTCCTGTTTCCCGCGTGGTAGTTGATCCTGAACATACCCCGAGATATCCGAGCCCCGGCCAACCGTCTGGGCAGGGTCGATCGCGCTCGACTCGGGTCTGCGAAGCGGACCGCGTCGACTGCCGCGATGTGGCACACCAACGACTGGGCGGCCGCGGGCCGCGGGCCGCGGGGCTGCCGGTTCAGGGGGGTCAGGACGCGGTGCGGCTCTGGCCCCTGGGGGCGCTGTCGACACTGACAGATGTGACGTTCAGTCAATTCTCTTTGGCCGTCTTCTCACGCAGTACGGTGTTGGGCCGGGCCTGGCGTCACGACGTTGGGGGGCCGCGGTGGCGCGGATTCTTGCGGGCCGGTACGAGCTGCGGAGACGGCTGGGCTCGGGCGGCATGGGCAACATCTGGGGCCGCCTACGACGGTGTGCTTGACCGCGAGGCCGTGGTCAGACTTCTGGAATCCGACCACGACGACCGCAGCACCGCGCAGTTCTTCCGCGAGGCCCGCGCCATCGCCACCCTGAGCCACCCCGGTGTAGTCGACCTCCTCGACGTGGGGCTCGAAGAGAGCGGCGACCGGTTTCTCGTCATGAAACCGGTCCGTGGGCGCGCCCGCCAGCAGGTCCTACGCGAAGACGGCGCGCCGAGCATCGGAGCCGGCGGCCCACAACCCTCGTGCCGTGGGGCGGTGATGGAGGGGACCGCGGCCCTGGGCAGTCGGCCGGCCGGGCCTGGCGCCGGGCCCGCTGCTGCCATGCGGTGTGCACGGCCTCGGCGACGCGCAGACGCGGCTCGTACCTCGTGACGCCGAACGCGTGGCGTGGGTGATGGCTCGATGACGACGAATCCGGCGAGCATGGACGGGGTCGAAGCGGGGTGGCAGGCAGTCGCGCTGACGAGCGCGTGCATCCGGAGCTGCTCATTGCCCGCGAGGAAGCAGCCCACGGCCGTATGGACGGTTGGACGACGAACGGCGGGTGGGTCCGCGGCGTTCTGCCGGCGGTTGGCCGGGGCGACGGGGGGTGTCGGGGGGTGGGGGGTGAGCTGCTAGTGTTCTGCTTGTTGCGAGGGAGATGATCTCTCGTCAGGCGTCAGCGGTGCTACCAGAGCACGTCCTACTTTCAGTAGGGAGAGTCCGTGCGATCCGGGCCTGGCGCTCCATTGGTCGGACGAGGTCCGGTGCCCGTACGGGTGCCGGGCCTCGTCTGCGTTGGGCGGGGCCGGGTGGTGGGTCAGCACTTCAGGTGGGCGCTGGTGGTCGCCTGGTTGATGCCCTGGAAGTCGTTGATCCAGAACCGCACGTCGGATTCGGACGGATGGGCCGTGCCGCAGCTCTGGTTGAACGGGTAGTCGATCGACCCGCCGGTGTTGGTCAGGTGCACGCGGCCGTAGGACGGGCTGTCGAACGAGTGCTTCTCGTAGGCCCAGTGGGAGCCCTTGATTCCGACGAACGAGAATCCCCTGGCCTGGTCGGGCAGGTCGCGGAACTCGACGGTGAGGAACACCAGGGGGCCTTCGGTGTGGATCCGGGTGCCGGTGATCTGGATCCGGCAGAGGTCCGCGACGCGGGGGACGGTGGCGGGGAGCTGGGTGCAGATCTGGGCGAGCCACGCGCGGGCGACAGCCACCTGCCCGTGGAAGCAGTTCACGATGACCGTCCAGCTGCCGGCGTTGGCCACGGCGCAGGCTTCCTCGGGAGTCTGGGAGACCACGCTCGGTACGGCTGCAGGTGTGACGCTCTGTGCGACGGTCGCGCCCGTGGTCTGGAGGCCCACCAGGGCCACGGCGGCGGCCGCTGGCACCGCGAGGGAGCGCCAGGGGCGAGGAATCTTCATCGGAAGTCCTCCGATTGTGCGTGTGGGATCGCGGGGAATGCCCGGCTTCGCGCGGGGATTCCCTCACTCTCCGTCAAGAAGAGACTTCGTATAGAAACAACGCTAGCGACTGCCCTATTGAGTGGCAATTGCAGAAGATTCAACAGAGGGGATCGGCGGAGGGATTCGGCCCGGGCGCTGGGGGCGGTTGCGCAGGGTGTCCGGCGCGGCCTGTCGGTCTGGCGGGCTGGCGGGCTGGCGGGCTGTCAGGCGGTGGCCGGGCCGGGAACGGCGTGAGGGCCCGGCTCCGCGCGGTTGCGCGGAGCCGGGCCCTCACGGGTCACCCCGGTGACACCTGTCCGCCCCCGGGGTGGGGGAGGAAGATGCGACGGTGTCGGCTTAGTACCAGTGGTGGGTCTGCCAGAAGGCCCAGGCGGCGTTCGGGCTGCCGTAGCGGGAGTTCATGTAGTCGTAGGCCCACTTGATCTGGGTCTTGGGGTTGGTCTTCCAGTCCGCACCGGCCGAGGCCATCTTGGAGGCCGGCAGCGCCTGGCCCAGGCCGTAGGAGCCCGAGCTCGGGTTCGTCGCCGTCACGTTCCAGCCCGACTCGTGGGAGATGATCTGGCTGAACGAGGCCAGCTGGTTCGCCGGGACGATCTGGGCGGCGATCGCCTGCGGGGAGGCGGTGGCGGCGTTCGCGGTGGCGGGCAGGACACCGGCGCCCAGGGCGGTCAGACCGGCGGCGCCGACGAGAACGGCGGCAGAGGTACGCATACGGAGCTTGAAAGCGGGCATGTAGAGCAGGACCTCAATCGGGTTGGGCCGGTGTCGCACCCCGTCTCGACCGCGGCCGGACAGGGGCCGAAACGGTCACGGGGTGTGACACGGCGCTTAGCCGCAACCGGCGGGACAGGAGCCGGTGTGGCTGACGACGAATGCCAAGGTGCCAGACCTCGGCAGCCCGTTCCAAGACCCCCTCGCTACGACCCGCCGTCGTAGCGAGGGGGCCTCGGAACGACCCGGGAAGAGCGTCCGCCTCGCACCCGCCGGCCCGCCCCGACCTGCGCGAACACCTCTCACCGGCCCGCATGGAAGGGGGCGGAACGGTGCGAAACGGACAGCACTACCCGCCGTCGTTCATGCCGTACCCGTGTGAGCACCCTCACCACCCGCGGCCCCCGCACCGCCACCCACCGGCCCTCCTCCGCCACGCCCGGTCACCGCCGCGACCGCGATCCGAGACGCGCACCACACCCGGTGACGGGGAGGGGGATGGGGAGGGGGGATGGGGAGGGGGAGGGGGATGGGGATGGGGATGGACGGGGAACCGGGGGACGGACGAGGGGGCGAGGGGACGAGGGAGGCAGGGGGACGAGGGGGCGGGCGTGCCCGGGGCGGCGGGTGGGGTGGGGCGGGGCGGGAGCGGGGGTAGGGGGGCGCGGATAATGACCGCAGGCCGGGCACCGGTGGGTGCGGTGGTTCGACGAGGAGGCGGAGGACGGATGACCCTGGAGGAGGGCCGGCGCGTCAGGCTGGCCGAGGACGTGGGGATCGGTGAGGCGGTCACCGCGGCGTCCGGCGTCGCCGTCGGGTTCCTCTCGGTGGGGGCCGGGGCCGAGGGCACCGTCGAACGGGTGGACGGGGAACTGCCCGAGAGCGACGAGGTCCGCGAGTACCGGCGGCTCAAGGCGCTGTTCGAGGACTACGGGCACACCATGCCGACGGCGAGCCGTGAACGGCTGGAGGCGCAGCTCGCCGCGCTGGAGCCGCAGTGGGCCGCCCACCGGGAGCGGGGCAAGCGGGTGACGGTCCGGGTGCGGCTGGACAACGGCCTCGTCCTCGACGGGGCCCACCAGGACGTCCTCACCCTGCTGTGACACGCCGCCCGCGCGTGCAGCCCCGTACCGGCGCGGTACGGGGCTGCGTCATGTGCGGGGCCGGGGCTGCGGTCCGCGGCGGCGGTCCGCGGCGCTCAGCCGCGTGCCCGGGGACGGGTCACCCGGCGACCCAGGCGGCGGTCAGGGCCTGGACGGCCGAACCGTCGAGGTCCTTGAGCTTGGCGGCGACGAAGGCGCTCGCGGCGTCGGAGGTGAGCAGCCGGAAGGCGGGGCGCTCGGCCGCGAGCTGGTCCACGATCCTCGCCGCCACGTCCTGCGAGGTCTGGGCGGCGGCGAAGGCGCCGCGGGTGCGCTCCAGGTAGGCGGCGAGGGCCGGGGCGTACGGTCCGGCCTGGTCGAGGGCGTCGTCCGCGAGGCCCACGTTGGCGACGAACTCGCTGGCCACCGCGCCCGGCTCGACCACGCTGACGGACACCCCGGCGGTGGCCGCGACCGGGGCCAGGGACTCCATGAAGCCCTCGACCGCGAACTTCGCCGCGCAGTAGGCCTCGTTGAAGGGCTGGCCGATCACGCCGCCGACGCTGGTCACGGTGAGCACGCGGCCCCCGCTCGCGCGTAGCAGCGGCAGGGCGGCCTTGGTGACGTGCAGGACGCCGAAGAAGTTGACCTCCATGACGGCGCGCACGTCCTCGACGCTCTCCTGCTCCAGGGTGCCGACGTGGCCGGCGCCGGCGTTGTTGACCAGCGCGTCCAGCCGTTCCAGGCCGGCCAGGCAGGCCTGGACGGAGGCGGGGTCGGTCACGTCCAACGCCCGGACCTCGACGGTGGTGCCGGCGTCCTTCGCGGCTGCCAGCAGTGCGTCGGCCTTGGTGGTGTCGCGCATCGTGGCGATCACGTGCCAGCCGGCGCGGGCGGCGGCGACGGCGGTGGCCAGGCCGATGCCGGAGGACGTGCCGGTGATCAGGACGGTCTTGGTGCTCATCGGGGGAACCTCCGGGGGTTCGGGAACGCATGCTTATGGTTCATAACCAATATGAACCATAACTATGTGGGCCGATATTCCACCCTGTCAAGCACCTGGCTACGCTGGACCCCATGCCCGATCCATCGGATGAGCTCGCCAGGGAGGTCGTCGGCCTCTTCGCGGCCGTCAACCGCCGCTACGCCCAGGAGTCCGAGGCCGCCGCCGCGGTCCACGACCTGACCCCGCTGCAGGCCAAGGCCCTGCTCGCCGCCGAGACCCCGCTCCCCACCCGCCGCATCGCCGAGCGCCTGCACGCCGAGCCGTCCAACGTGACCGTGATCATCGACCGGCTCGAATCGCGCGGCCTGGTCGAACGCGGCCCCGACGAGACCGACCGCCGGGTCAAGCGCGTCACCGCCACCGCGGCCGGGCGCGCCGTCGCCGCCGACCTGCGCGCCCGGATGCCCTTCGCCGGCGACCCGCTGGCCCGGCTCGCGGCACCGCAGCGCGAGGCCCTGCGCGACCTGCTGCGGCTGATCCTGGAGACCTGACGCCGGAGACCTGACGGTGGTGGACGGCCGGGCAGGCTGCGGCCGGGGGTGGGCGGCCGGGCAGGAGGCGGCCGGGGGGGATCAGTCGGAGTCGCTGTCGGAGTCGCTGTCCGACGCGCTCTCGGAGTCGCTGCCCGGGCCCAGCGAGGCCGTGCCCGCGTCGTCGGCGAAGTACTCGTAGTTGTAGGCGCAGTCGACGGCCTCGTCCGGTGAGCTCCGGGCGAAGGCCTCGGCGGCCGCGCGGCCGAAGCCGCTGTCGTCGTGGGTGTCGTGGACGGCGTGCGTCGCCTCGTGCACCAGGGTCAGCGCCCGCTGGCGCTGGCTGCCGGACCAGAACCTGCCGGCCACACTGATCGGGCCGCCCTGGACGGTGTAGGCGTGCACGCCCTCCTCGTTGCCGACCATCATGTTCGGCTGGTGGTCGTCGATCACGATCGTGTCGAGGATGTCGGAGGCGCCTTCGTACACGCGCTCGATGCGGTCGAGAACACCCACGTCGTCGTGCTCCCCGAAGTACCGCACGAAGACCCGCGCGCCGAGCGGGTCGTCCAGCTCCCGCAGCTCGTAGAGCAGGCTGATCGCTTCCTCGATGACGGCCTGCGCTTCCTGCACGGCCTGCTCCACCTGCGTCCGCCGGTCCTCGCCGGCGACCTCGACGGCGGCCCGCTGGAGCGCCCCGGCCCGCACGCCGCCGTGCCCGGACGCCTCCCGCTCCTCCCCCGCCGCCCGCCCCGCCGGCGCGGCCAGGGCCCGGACCGCGTTGGCCTCGGCCTCGCGTTCGAAACGGTCGGCGGGATCGCTGATCCTCAGGCCGGATCCGTCGTCGGTGCCGGCCACCGGCCCCGAGCGCTGCTGGATCACATGGGTCAGCTCGTGGGCGAGCGTACGGCGGTCCGCGCCGCCCTCGCCGATCACCACGTGGTTGCCCGAGGTGTAGGCGCGGGCCCCGATCCCGGCGGCGGACGCCTTCGCGGCGGGGCCGGTGTGCACCCGGACGTCGGAGAAGTCCGCGCCCAGCCGGCCCTCCATGTCGGCCCGCGTCCGCTCGTCCAGCGGGCGCCCCGCCCCGCGCAGCACCTCGTGCACCGCGGAGCGCTGCACGGCGGCCGCCGGGAGTCCGTCGCCGGCCAGCATCCTGGCCACCGCCGCGTTGCCGACGCTGCGCTGCAGGCCGTGCAGCACGGCGGCGGACGGCGGACGCGCGGGCACCCGCCCGGCCGCGCCGGCCTCCGGCCCGGCGGCGCGTCGCGGTCCCGCCGAGGATGTCCGCTCCGGCCTGCGGTGTGCGTGCATGGGCGTCTCCGTCCCTACGCGAAGCCAACGCTGCCTTCCTACCGGGGGCGGCCACCGCCGGGACAGGGCCGCGAGGGCAGGCCCGGGGCCGCAGGCCCTGCCCCGGCCGGCGGACGGGCCCCGGCGGCGGGGCGCGCCGTATCGTCGGTGCCATGAGCCGAGGACTGCATCTGGACGCCTACCTGCTGGCCTTCGACACCCGGGCCCAGTCCCTGCAGGACCGCGCCCGCGCCGGCTTCCTGGTGCGCGCCGCCGCCCTGGCCGAGCTCGCCCACCGCGGCGCCGCCGCCGAGGACGCGGCGGGCCGGGTGCGGATCCTCTCCTCCGCCGCCACCGGGGACCCCGTCCTGGACGCGCTGCTCGCCGAGCTGGCCGAGCGGCCGCGCAGCTGGAAGTCGTGGATCCGGCGCGGACGCGAGGACACCCTGGAGGCCGTCGAGGAGCGGCTCGCGGTGCTCGGCGCGGTGACCGTCGCCGACCGCGACCCCTACGGCCCGGTCGTGCCGCACCGGCCGGTGACGATGGAGGACCCGCGCGAGGCCCTGGACCTCCAGGCGCGGGTGGCCGCCCTGGTCCGCGGCGACGCCCCCATCGCCCGGGTGCCGTTCACCGACGCCGCCCTCGCCGCGCTGGCCGCCCACGGACACCTGCGGCTGGTGCTCTCCCGGCACGACCGCCACGCCCACGCCGACCGGATCGCCGCGCTCACCGACCGGCTCGCCGATCCGGCCCCGGGCCTGGCCCGGGCGGTGGCCGGACTGAACCTGACCATGATCGCCGCGCAGGGCGGCATGGGCGGCGGCTGACCGGCCGCAGCGGCGGGGCGCGGGCCGCGCCCCGCCGGCGGGTGATCGGCACCGGACGCGCGTGACGTTTGGCACCCGTTCCCTCACGGAACGTGAAAGGATCGTGGTCGGCAATGGTTCACATCGGCTAGGGGAAGACATGGCGGAGCGTCAGAACGGCACGGTCAAGTGGTTCAACGACGAGAAGGGGTACGGGTTCATCACCCCTGAGTCCGGGCCCGACCTGTTCGTTCACTTCCGTGCGGTCGAGGGAAGCGGCTTCAAGTCCCTGGTGGAAGGACAGAAGGTCAGCTTCGAGGCCGTGCAGGGCCAGAAGGGGATGCAGGCCGACAAGGTGCGCATCGAGCAGTAGCCGCCGGCTCCGGGCGGGCGGTCGCGGCCGGGTCCTACTCACGGGCGCCCACGGCCTCGACCGGCCGCCGCCGGGTCGCCCGCACGGTCGCCACCACCGCGGTGCCCACCGCGACGAGGGCGCACAGGGCGACGGCCCCCGCGATCCGCTCCCACGGGACGACCGTCGCCGCGCCGTCCACCAGCCGGGCCAGCGAGGCGTGCTGGGTCACCGCGGCCAGGACGGTCGCCACGGCGGCCAGGACGGTGCCGACGACCACCGCGACGGCCGACTCGGCCGCGGCCACCTTGACGACCTGTCCGCGCACCGCGCCGGCCAGCCCGAGCAGGGCGAACTCCCGCCGCCGCCCGGCCACCGCCATGACCAGCGTGTTCGCGACCGCGATCAGCGCGTAGGCCAGCGCCGTCCCCAGGATGACCACCGCGGCGTTGTCCGCCTGCTCGGCGGCGTGCGCGCGCTGGGCCTCCAGGTAGGCGCCGTAGGGCACCAGGTGCGCGCCGGAGCCGGCCAGCACCCGGTTCACCTCGGCGGTCTGCCGCTCGTCCAGCGGCCGGTCCGGGCCCGCCGCGGAGTCCAGGTAGACCCGGCTCGGCGGCACCGCGCCGGTCAGCGCCGAGGACAGGTAGGCGTCGTCGCCGCGCAGGCCGCGGGCGACGACCGCCGCGACGACCACCGGCACCCGCGCGCCGGTCGGCAGCAGCGCGACCACCCGGTCCCCGACCGCCAGGCCGTCGGACTCGGCCGCGTGCTCGTCGACGACCAGGAAGTCCCCGGGCGGCGCGGCGAGCGAGCCGGAGCGCACCGGCGGGGTGACGGTGGTGCCCAGCGCGGACGCCGGCACCGCGACCGTGCTCAGCGAGTCGATCTGCTCGCCCCCGGCGGTGCCGATCCGGACGTTCATCGCGGTGACCGGGGTGACCCGGACCCCGGACACGGCCGCCAGCCCCTCCAGCGTCCGGGCGTCGATCCCCGGGCCCGCGGGCACCACCACGCCCGCCGCGTGGACCTCCTGGCGCTGACGGGCGAGCGCCGCGGCGTCCCCGGAGCCCTGCGTCGTCAGCAGCGTGGCCACCAGGCCGACGGCCACCACGACCGGCGCCACCGTGGCGGCCGTACGCCGCCGGGAGGTCAGCACGTTCGCCCGCACCAGCATCGGGCCGGCCTTGACCGAGCGGCGCAGCGGGCCGGTCAGCAGGGCGGTGACCGGCCGCAGCAGGACCGGGGCCAGCAGGGCCACCGCGCCGACGTACAGCACCGGCACGGCCTGGTACTTGCGGGCGCTGGCCGCCAGGTAGGGCTGCGTGGCGGCGATGACGGCCCCGGTGGCGACCGCGCCGACCAGCAGGGCGGCCCCCAGCAGGCGGCGCACGGGCGTCATCGTGCGGCGCTCCACCGCGTCCTCGCGCAGGACCTCGATCGGGCGGATCAGCGAGACCCGCACCAGGGTGGCCGCCGAGCCGGCCAGCGCCGCGGCCACCCCGACGACGAAGGAGACCAGCAGCGGCAGCGGGTTGAGCGGGACGGTGAACCAGGACGGGGCCACGTGGTGGCCGAGCATCCAGGAGCGCAGCGGCACGGTGCACAGCGGGGCCAGGGCGCAGCCGGCGGTGGCGGCGGCCAGGCCGATCAGGAGTGCTTCGCCGAGCACCATGCGCCGCACCTGGCGGGGGGCGGCGCCCACCAGGCGCAGCAGTGCCAGTTCGCGGCGGCGCTGTTCGGTGGCGAAGGCGAAGGTGGCGATGACGACGAACACCGAGACGCAGACGGCGAGTCCGGTCGTGCTGCCGGCCATCGCCTGGGCGTCGGCCAGTGCCTGGGCGCCGCCGGTGGGGTCGGGGTCGAGGCGGGTGCGGCCGTCACCGTCGAGGAGGACGGCGCGGCCGTGCAGGAGGGTGGTCAGTCGGGCGGGGTCGGCGTCGGTGACCAGGGCGTTGACGCCGGGTGACAGGCGTCGGGCCTCGGTGTCGCTGAAGAAGACCGCGTTCTCGAACCAGCGTGCGTCGGTGACGGCGACGACGCGGTAGCGGGTGGTGCCGTCGGGGGTGGCGGCTTGGGCCCGGTGTCCGATCAGGGAGGGGTCGCCGCCGCCGACGGCGATCTCGTCCGGGGCCTGGGGCGGGTGTCCGGCCGTCAGGTGGTAGCCGGCGAAGGCGGCGGAGGACCAGGGGTGGCCGGTGGTCGTCGCGGGGGCGGCGGGGCCGGCGCCGCGGTCGGGGGTGGGGTCGGGGCTTGCGTCGGGGGTGAGGCGGACCGGGAAGCTGCGGTCGGCGGTGGCGTTGCCGGCCGCGGTCACCTGGGCCACGACCTCGGGTGGCAGGACCGCGGGGGCCTTCATCGGGTTCCCCTCGAAGCCCTGGGGTGCGACCACGGCCGGCGCGTGCGGGAAGCGCTGCGGTCCCGGGTGCGGTGTGCCGAAGGTGGCGGCCAGGGTCAGCGTCATCATGCCGACCATCGTCGTGCCGAGGGCGAGGGCGACGAAGGCGCCCAGGAAGCCGGTCAGGCGTCGGCGCAGGGTGGCGGCGGCGATCCTCAGCACGGGTGCGTCCCGCTGTCGCCGGGCTCCAGTGCGGCCATCCGCAGGGCCACCGTCTCGGCCGTGGGCCCGATCAGTTCGCCGGTCACCGCGCCGTCGGCGAGGAAGAGGACCCGTTGCGCGTACGAGGCGGCCGACGGGTCGTGGGTGACCATGATCACCGTCTGGCCCTGCTGTTCGACGACGTCGCGCAGCAGCGCCAGGACCTCCCGGGCGGTGCGCGAGTCCAGCGCGCCGGTGGGCTCGTCCGCGAAGACGACCTTGGGCCCGGTCACCAGGGCGCGGGCGACGGCGACCCTCTGCTGCTGGCCGCCCGAGAGCTCGGCGGGCCGGTGGCCGCCGCGCTCGGCGAGGCCGACCCGGGCCAGCGCCAGGTCGATGGCGGCCGGGTCGAGCGGGCGCCCGGCCAGGCGCAGCGGCAGCTCGACGTTCTGTCGGGCGGTCAGCGCCGGGACCAGGTTGAAGGACTGGAAGACGAAGCCCATGTGCGCGCGGCGCAGCACGGTCAGGGCGCGTTCGGAGAGTTCGTGCAGCGGTGCGCCGTCGAGCAGGACCCGGCCCGCGTCGACCCGGTCGAGGCCGGCCGCGCACTGCAGCAGCGTCGACTTGCCGGAGCCCGAGGGGCCCATGACGGCGGTGAAGGTGCCGGCCGCGAAGGCGGCGTCCACCCCGTCGAGCGCGCGTACCCGGTTGTCGCCGCGGCCGTAGGTCTTGTGCACGCCGGTCAGGCGGACGATGCCGCCCGGTGTCGTCGCACCGGCGTCGGCCTGGTGCGAAGTCCCTGCCGGTAGAGCCTTGTTCCGGAACACGTGCTCGCCTTCTCCCTGGGGCATCGGGTGGGGCGGCGCCTCGGCCGCCCGCCGCGCCGACGCTAGGGCCGGGGGCGGGGGCCGCGCCTCCGGGCCGTCCCCGATCTTGTCCCTGAGGGGCCCCTGACCCGGGGCCCGGGTGGGCGGTGGCGGGGGTGAGGGCGGTCGCGGTGACGGGGTGGCGGGGGTGGCAGCGGCGGGGGTGGCAGTGGCGGGCAGGGGGCGGGGCGGGGGTGGCCGCCGGGGTATCCGGGCAGATCAGGGGTGGTGTCCGGGGCGCCGGCACCGGGGGCGGATTCCCGTCTCCTGTCCGGGTACGTGGAAGGGCCCATGCGCCTGCTCCGCCCGACTGATCCCCGGAAGGTGCCCGTCGGATCCGTATTTCCGCAGGTCGGCGCGGTGTTTCTGACGAGCTGTGAGGTCCGCTCGGGCGGCGGCAGCGCTTGCGGGGGGTCGCGGCGCATGGCTGTCTGAAGTCGTGACGGGCCGATCGGCGCCGTCCCTTTCAATCCTGAACTCCGTGGAGGAGATTCCCATGCGTGCTTTCAAGCGTGTTCTGGCCGTCGGCGCTCTGACCGCCCCGCTCGTCATCGGCTGCGCCGGTCTGGCCTCGGCCACCGAGGGCCTGAGCGCGGACTTCGGCAAGGGCGGGTTCATGGCGAACCAGAACGGCGCCGGCGTGGCCGCTGTCGAATCCGCCGTCTCCCCCGACGGGATCTCCCACGCAGGCTTCTGGATCATGGCCGACGACAACGGCGTCTCGGGCTCGTTCGCGGGCTCGGGCGCCACGTGGAGCAACGACTGACGAAGCCCGGCCGCCGCCTGCCCGGACCGGGTCCGGGCGGGCGGCGGGCGGGCCCGGGGCGCGGACGACGTGAACGGCGTCGCCGCTTGCGCCCGGACCGGCGAAGGCGGCGCGCGGTGCCCGATGGGACGGGTACCGCGCGCCGCCGGCGCGTGTCCGGGGTGTTCCCGGGGTCTTCCGAGGTGCTCCGGGGTGTTCCCGGGGGTTGCTCCGGGTGCTCCGGGGGTGCTGTCCGAGGGGGTGGTCTGCCGTCAGACCTTAAGGCCGTGGCGGTTGACGTACCAGAAGTGGAAGCCGAACAGCCCGCCCAGCACCACCAGCCACTGCAGCGAGTTCACCAGGGGCACCACGTCCACCGGCAGGGTGCAGGCCAGCGTCACCCGGATCCCGGCGTCCGCGGCGAAGCCGAGGCCCCAGACGGCGGTGAGCGTGCGCAGGTGGCGGCGGAAGACGGCGTCGTGGTCCCAGCGCCCCACCCACTCCTCGGCGCCCGCCTCGCCGAGCTTGGCGGCGACGATCGACCGGGCCGCGGTCAGCATGAACGGACGCCGTGTCGCCAGGGTGCCCAGCACCCAGAGCCCGAGCACGCCGAACACCCAGCTGTCGCGCACCAGCAGCACCCGGGGGCTGCCGCTGACCGTCGCCATCAGCGCGCCGAGCGCGATCATCAGCAGGGTGAAGGCCGGCATCGCCTCGATGCGGCGGCTGCGCACCATGCCGAGCACCAGCCACGGCACCAGCAGCAGGCCGCTGATCAGGAGCGCGGCCCACTGGCTGAGCCCCAGGCCGTGCAGCAGGTAGAACCCGCCGAGGGGCAGCGCCAGTTCGAGGACCAGCGACCGGGCCAGCAGCCGCTTGGCGGCCCGGGCCTTGTGGTCCTTGTCCGGTGCGGGCCCGCCCTGCCCGGATCCGTTCGGTGCGGACCCGTTCGGTGCGGACCCGGGCGTGGTGCCCTGCGGATCGGTCCCCTGTCCGGCCGGCTTGCTCACGGTCTCCCCCATCACACTCGCCCCTCCCATGACTGCCTCTCCCCTGTCCTGTGCGCCCCGCCGGCCCGTCGGCCCCGGCGTCCCGCTTACGGTTCGGCCCGGGTGGCCCGGTCGAAGATGTCCGCCAGCTCGCGGCCGGCCGCGGTGACGTCGAAGGCGGGATCGCCCACCCAGCGCATCACCACGGCATCGACCGCCCCGCGCAGCGCGACGAGCATCAGCCGGGGGTCGAACTCCCGGAACTCGCCCGCCTCCTGGGCTTGGCGGACGGCCTGCTCCTGGCCGTCCATCAGCAGCTGCAGGGAGGCGTTGTAGCCCACCGTGGCCGGATCGTCCCCGCCGAGGTTGGGCAGCACCTCGATCAGCGCCTTGAGGTGCCGGGGCCAGACCGCGAGCAGCTCGACGTTGGCCTCGACGAACGCCCGCAGCCGGGCGCGCGCACCCTCGGCGGCGCCGACCCTGGGCGCCATGAACGCGCCGGTCACCCTGGTCACTTCGGCGACGACCTCGTGCATCAGGTCGTCCTTGCCCGCGAAGTGGTACGAGATCATCCCGGTGCTGCTCAGCCCGGCCTGCTTCGCGATCCGGCTGAACGACGCCTTCGCGTAGCCCTGTTCGGCGACCACCTCGATCGCGGCCTGCACGATCTGTGCCCGACGCCCCGACTCGGTGAACGTCCGCCCCATCCCCGCACCTCCTTGCTCGTGCAAGCTGGTTCTTGCTTGCCCGAGCAAGACTGTAGAGCAGTTTGCTCGGCCGAGCAAGAAATTGCGCGACCGAGCAAAACACGAGCACGCTTCCGAGCGCGCGGAGGACCGGCGGTGCCCGACGGGTCCCGACGCCGGGGCACCGCCGGGCACCCCCCGGGCCCTCGGGCCCGGTGCCCGGCGGGCACGGCGGGCACCGGGCCCGGGTGTCAGCGCGCCCAGTCGGCCGAGAACCCCGCCCCCGCGCGGCCGACCCGCGCCGCCCCCGCCCCCGCGAAGTGCGCCGGAATCACCAACTCCTTCTCCGCCGCCGCCCGTTCCAGCACCCGCAGCCGGCTGGCCGCCGCCTGCACCGGGTCCAGGCAGAAGCAGCTGCTGCAGCTGGGGTGCGCCAGCTGCACCGGCGAGTGCATCACGTCCCCCACGAACACCGCCCGTTCACCACCGGACTGCACCCGCAGCACGGACGAACCCGGCGTGTGCCCCGGCGCCTCCTCCAGCACCAGCGCCGGGTCGATGCGCAGCGAACCCGACCACTCCTGCGCCTGCCCGGCCGCCAGCACCGGGGCCACGCTGTCCTCGAACACCTGGTGCCACTCCGCCCACCGCACCGCCTCCGCGGTGTCCTCGGCCCCCGCGGCGTCACCGCCGCAGGGGCCGTTCCCGGCGGCCGGGTCGAAGAACGCCCGGTCCGCCGCCGGCAGGTAGTACACGGCGTTCGGGAACGTCGGGACCCACGCCCCGTCCCGCTCCACCGTGTTCCACCCCACGTGGTCCGCGTGCAGGTGGGTGTTCACCACCGCGTCCACGTCCTCCGGCCGCACCCCCGCGGCGGCCAGAAGCTCCGGGAAGCGCCCTTCGAGCCGGTGGAACAGCGGCGTCGCCGGCCGCTCGCGCCCGTTGCCCACCCCCGTGTCCACCAGGACCGTCCGGCCGCCGCTGCGCACCACCCAGGTCTGCAGCGCGCCGATGTAGGCGCCGGAGGCCGGGTCGTAGTGCTCGGGCGCCAGGGCGGCGGCGTCGGCGCTCCAGGCCGGTTCGCCGAGCTCGGGCACGATCTCCGCGGCCGGCGCGAACGGCCCCTGGAACTCCAGCACCCGGATGATCTCCACGTCCCCCAGTACGATCCGCTCCACGGCTCGCCCCCTCCATCTGTCGTCCGTCGGTCCGGTGTTCGGCCTTCGGTCTCGGTCTCGGTCTCGGTCTCGGTCTTCGGCGTCCGACCTTCGGTGACGAGCCTAGGGAGGCCGGGTGAGCCGCTCAATGCGCCAGTGGCTCGCTCCGATACGCGAACGGCTCATCACCGGCGTCCCGGCGGAGGCGTTCGGGGCGGTTACGATGGCCGGATGGACGTGGTCAGCGACGCGATCGCCGCCGTACGGGCGGGCCGGCCCGCCTCCAACCGGCTGCGCGTGGCGGGGCGTTGGGGCGCGCGCATCCCCTCCTACGCGGGCGCGGGCTTCCACGTGGTGCTGTCCGGCAGCTGCTGGCTGCTGGCCGACGGCGGCGAGCCGCTGCGGCTGGGCCCCGGCGACGCGGTGCTGCTGCCGCACGGCAGCGGACACGCCCTGTCCGACGGGGAGTTGACCGCCGCCCGGGCGGCGCGCCTGCCGGAGCTGGACTCCCTGATCGGCCCCCGACGGCGCCCCGGCAGCGGCCCGGACGCCGCCGGTGCGGACGCGTCCGGTGCAGGAGCGACCGGTGCCGGTGCGCCCGGTGCCGGTGCGCCCGGTGCGGGTGCTCCCGGTGCGGCCGACCTGCTGTGCGGCAAGTACCGCCTCGACCACGGGCTCGGGCACCCGCTGATGCGCGAGCTGCCCGAAGTCGTCCACCTGCCCACCCGCACCGGCGAGCACCCCGAACTACGCGCCGCCGTCGACCTGTTGAGCAGCGAACTGACCGCCGCCCGACCCGGCGGCGAACTCGCCGTACCGGGCCTGATCGACCTGCTGCTGGTCTACTTGGTGCGGGCCTGGACCACCCGGCGCGGCGCCGACGGCTGGGGCGCCGCACTGACCGACCCCGTGGTGGCGACCGCGCTCGCCGCCGTCCACGAGGACCCGGCCCACCCCTGGACGACCGAGACCCTGGCCACCCACGCCGGCGTCTCGCGCGCCACCCTCACCCGCCGCTTCACCACCCTCACCGGCCGCCCCCCGATGGCCTACCTCACCTGGTGGCGGATGACCCGCGCCGCGGGCCTGCTGCGCAACACCGCCGACCCGCTGGAAGCCGTCGCCCGCAAGGTCGGCTACGCCAGCCCCTACGCGCTCTCGCACGCCTTCGTCCGCCAGTTCGGCACCACCCCCGGCCGCTACCGCGCGGCCCGCACCGACCTCGTCGCCTGACCGCGGCGACGGCAGTCACGAGGTGGCGGTCAGGCGGTGGCGGCCGGTCAGGCGGTCGCGGTGCCGAGCACCTTGGTGGGGGTGATGCGGACGACGACGCGCAGGACCTCCGCCGGGAGGTCGAGGTACTCCCGGCCGGCACCGGGACCCTCGTACTGTTCGGCGAGGGCGACGGCGACGGCGCGGCCGGTGTCCTCGGTGACGGTGGCCAGGCCGCGTATCTCGACGTAGCGCAGCGGGTCGGCGGGGTCGTAGACGGTGAGGCTGGCCCGGGGGTCGCGGCGCAGGTTGCGTTCCTTGCGGCGCCCGGCGGCGGTGGAGACGAGCAGGTCGTCCCCGTCGCGGCCGATCCAGACCACCGAGGTCTGCGGGCCGCCGTCCGGATTGAGGGTGGCGAGGACGGCGGGCGAGGGGGCGGGCAGGGCCCGCCCCCTCGTCGGTGCCGTGCCCCCGCCGGTTCGGGGGCACCCGCTGTCAGGGCACCGGGATCCGGGCCGGCTCCGGGGCCCCGGCGGCCGTGCGCTCGTGGCGGGCGGTGCGCACGGGCCACCACAGGGCGCGGCCGAACAGGGCGGCGACGGCGGGCACCAGGACCAGGGACAGGACGACGGCGGAGAGCAGGATGCCGAGCGTCATCGCGAAGGCCACCTGTTCGCTGCCCGGGGTGGTGGCCAGGGTGGCGAAGGAGCCGGCCAGGACCAGGCCGGCGGTGGCGACGGCGGGAGCGGTGTGCCGCACGGCGCGGGCCACGGCCGCGCGGGCGGAGCCGGGGTGGCGCATCTCCTCGCGGATCCGGTCGGTGATGAGGATGTTGTAGTCGGTGCCCAGGGCCACGACGAACAGGAACAGCACCAGCGGGAGGGTGAAACTGACACCCGGTTCGCCCAGTCCGTGCTGGAACAGCAGGGTGGCGGCGCCGAGGGTGGCGGCGAAGCCGAGGCCGACGGAGAGCATCAGGACCAGCGGGGCGAGCAGGCTGCGCAGGAGCAACAGCAGGATCAGCGCGATCAGGGCGGCCGCGACCGGGAAGACGACCGCCAGGTCGTGGTCGACGGCGGTGGCGACGTCGGCGTAGATCGCGGCCGTGCCGCCGACGTGGGCGGTGGTCCCGGCGGGCGTGTGGGCGGCGACGGCGGCGCGCACCGGGCCGGAGGCCAGGTCGCGGGCGCGCTGGCTCTGCGGATCGGCCTTCAGGTAGAGGTCGATCCGGGCGGCGCGGTGGTCCGCGTTGAGAACGGTGGCGCCCACCGTGCCGACGCCGTCGACCCGGGCCACCGCCCCGGCGAGGTCGTCGAGCCGTCCGGGGGTGAGGGCGGTGCCGTCGGTGGCGAGGACGTAGACGCTCGTCGGGTCGGAGACGCCGGCCGGCAGGGTGCGGGAGATCTCGGCGGCGGTGACGGCGGCCGGGGTCTTCTCCCCGGCGCCGCCCACGCCGTAGTCCATCCGGATCCCGGCCGTGCCGGCGGTCAGGGCGCCGAGCAGGGCGACGGCGGCGAGCAGCAGCGGCAGCGGGCGTCGGGCCACCACCGCGCCGAAGCGGGCGGCGAAGCCCTCGCGCGGCTGTCGGCGCAGGCTGCGGGAGGGCCAGAACATCCCGCGGCCGCAGGCGGCGAGCAGGGCGGGCATCAGGGTGAGGCTGCCCAGCAGCATGACCAGGACGGCGACGGCGATGGCCGGGCCGAGCGAGCGGAACTGGCCGAAGCTCGCCACGCCGAGGGTGGCGAAGGCGGCGACGATGGTCAGCGCGGCCGAGGTGATCGCGGTGCCCACCCGGGCGCAGACCTGGGCGGCCGCCTCGCGGGCGGGCTGCTCGGGCCGGGCGCGCAGCTGCTCGCGGAAGCGGAAGAGCAGGAACAGCAGGTAGTCGACGCCGATGCCGAGCAGCACCACGGCGACCAGTCCGGGGGTGCCGGCGTCGAGCTTGAGGCCGGTCAGCATCGCGGCGCCGGCCACGGCACCCTGGGCCACGCCGCCGATGAAGGCGACCGCGAGCAGCGGCAGCAGGGCCGCGAGGACGCTGCGGAACACCAGCACGTTGAGCAGGACGATCAGCCCGGTGACGAGTGCGCCGCCGACCGTCGCGGCGGTGCGGTTGGCGTCGGCGGTGTCGACGGAGTCGGCCAGTCCCCCGGTGAACCCGGTACGCATCCCGGCGTCGGCGAACTGCGCCCGGGCGGCGTCCCGGAAGGTCCGGTAGACGCCCTGGACGCCCTCGTCGGAGGCGTTCCCGGTCAGTTCGACGGCGAGGAGTTCGAAGCCGCGGTCGGGGGCCACCATCGCGGGGGCGATCCGGGGGGTCTGCGAGCGGTCGGGGACGAGGAAGGCCGGATCGTCCTTCTTCCGGGGCATGACGACCCGGCGCTGGGCGAGCTTCGCCGCCTCGGCCTCGATCCGCTGCTGGTCGGCGGCGGCGAGGGGCTTGCCGTCCGTCCTGGCCACCAGCACCGTGACCGTGGTGGCGTCGGGCCTCGCCCCGAAGTTCTCCTCGGCGATCCGCAGTGCGGCGGCCGAGTCGTAGCTCCGGGGCAGGAAGTCCCCGGTCTGGGACTGGGTGACGCGGGAGAGCAGCATCGGGCTCAGCAGGGTCAGGGAAATCCCCAGCAGCACCCAGAGGGTGATCACCTTCCACGGGTTCCTGGTGGCGTATCCGGTCAGTGCGCGGATCACGAAAATCCTCCGGCGGTGGACGCGAGCGTCCGCAGGTCGGTCTCGGCTCCCGGGGGGTTCCCGGGGCGGCTCCGGGGGTTCCCGGACGGGTTCCAGACCATCACCCGGAGCATGCCCCGGACGTCCTCGCGCGGGACGATCCGCACCGGGGCCCCGGGCCCCCGGCCGGGGCCGGACCCGGGACCGTGGTCCTGGTCCGGGGCCGGCGATCGGCCGTGGGGACCATGCGGGGGCGGGGTGGACCGATGCCAGAATGGCGTCATCGCAGCTGATCAGTGCCGGTCCGGGACGGTCGTCCGATGGCGGGCGCCCGGGGCGGGCGCCCGGGGCGGGCGCCCGGGGCGGTCGTCCGATGGCGAGCGTCCGATGGCGGGCGGTCGGTCGGGTCGGCGGACGGTCGGTCGCCGGCGGTGGCGGCGCGGGTACGGCACGGGAACGACACAGAGGGGAACGGACATGGGCGGGCGTCAGCGCCTCGTGGCGGACGCGGGGCACGGGGTGGACCCCGGCCGGGGGCCCGGCGCGGCGGCGGACCCCTCGTCGGACGCCGACGGCGCTCCGTGGAGCAACACCGACGCGCTGGTGGCGGCCGTCGCCTGCACGATCGACCTGCTCGGCTACCTGGTGTTCAACGGGGAGAGCGTCGACCGGGGGGCGAGCCTGCCGGGCTTCCTCCTGGTCGCCCTGGCGGCCCTGCCACTGCTCGCCCGGCGCAGGCGTCCGGTCGCGGCGCTGGCCGGCGTCCTGGTGCTGGGGACCGCGGCCGACCTGTCCGCACCACCGCCGAGCCCCCACTTCGGCGCCGTCCTGGCGGTCGCCCTGTACACGGTGGCCACCGCCGTCCCCGTCGCCCGGACGGCGGTGGCCGTGGCGGTGGCGTCGGTGCTGACGGTGCTGGGCCAGAGCAACCTGCGCATGCCGACCTGGCAGGCCGCCGTCAGCGCGCCGGCCGCCGCCCTGCTGGCAGCCGGCGCCGGCGTCGCGATCGCGCGCTGGCAGCGGGAGGTGGAGGCCAACCGCGGGCTGCTGGCCGACCGTGCGGTGGCCGACGAACGCCGCCGCATCGCACGGGAGTTGCACGACATCGTGGCGCACCACATCACCACCATGCAGCTGATGGCCGGCGGCGCCCGGGCCAACCTCGCCAACCCGGAGGTGGTCCGGGAGGCCCTGGTCACCCTGGAGTCCTCGGGGCGGCTGGCCCTGCGCGAGATGCGCCAGCTCCTGGACGTGCTGCGGGCCGGCGACGAGCCGGACGCCGGCCTGCCCTCGCCCCAGCCCGGGGCGGAGGACCTGGACCGGCTGGTCGCCGAGTCCCGCCTCGCCGGGCTGCCGACCGACCTCGACGTCCACGGGCCCCGGCGCCCACTGCCGCCGACCGTCGGCCTGACGGTGTTCCGGATCGTCCAGGAGGGCCTCACCAACGCCCGCAAGTACGCGGGGCCCGCCCGCGCGAGCGTGCTCCTGACGTACGGCGCGGACCGGGTCACCGTCGAGGTGCGCGACGACGGCGGGAGGGGCGGCGGGAGGGGCGGCGGCCTCGACGGAGACACCGCGCAGCCCGGCCGGGACACGGCGGCGGGCGGGAGCCGGGGCGGGTACGGCCTGATCGGCATGCGCGAGCGCGTCGCCCTGCACGGCGGCACCCTGGAGGCCGGCCCGCGGCCGGCGGGCGGCTTCGCCGTGGTGGCCGAGCTGCCGCTGGCCCCGGAGGAGACGGCCGACGCGGCCGTCCAGCACGGCACGGCGGCGGCCCGGTGAACGCGGCGGCACCGGGACCGGGCATCAGGGTCCTCATCGCGGACGACCAGCCGCTGGTGCGGCGCGGCCTGTCACTGATCCTCTCCCCCGACCCGTCCTTCGAGGTGGTGGGCGAGGCCAAGAACGGGGAGCAGGCCGTCGCCGCCGCCCGCCTGCTGCGCCCCGACGTCGTGGTGATGGACATCCGGATGCCCGTCCTGGACGGGGTCGACGCGACCCGCGAGCTGGCCCGCGCCCTGCCCTCCTGCCGGGTCCTCGCCCTCAGCACCTTCGACATGGACGAGTACGTGGTGGCGGCGCTGCGCGCCGGCGCCCACGGGTTCCTGCCCAAGGACGTCTCGCCGGAGGAGCTGGGCGCGGCGATCCGCACCGTGCACACCGGTGAGGCGGTGGTCGCCCCGCGCCTGCTCACCCGGCTGATCTCCACCTACGTCCGGGCCCCCCTCGGCGCCCCGCCGCCCGTCGCCGACACCGGCGGGCTCACGCCCCGGGAGGTCGAGGTGTGGCGCCTGATGGCCACCGGCCTCGACAACGCCGAGATCTCCCGGGCCCTGGACATCAGCCTGTCGACGGTGAAGAACTACATCACCAGCATCTTTGGCAAGCTCGACGTCCGGGACCGCGCCCAGGCGGTCATCGCGGCCTACGAGTCCGGCCTGGTCACCGCCGGGGCGGGCGGCGGCCGGGCCGGGTAGCGGGGGGCGGGGTAGCGGGCGGCGAGGTCAGCGGGGGGGGCGGGGGCGGCGGGGACCGGGGGCAGGCCCGGGCGGGGGGGGTGGAGCCGGGCGGGGGCTACGGCGTCCGGCGTGTTCGGCGGACCGCCGCCCGGAAGGACATGCCCCGGTCGTGCCACATCATGCCCGTGGACGCGCCCAGGATGATCACCACGCCGATCGCGATGAAGAACGACATCAGGGTGAACACCACCCCGATCGGCCCGTACTCCTGCTCGTTGCCGATGACCATGCCCGAGAAGGTGAAGTGGAAGACGAGCAGCATGCCGATCCAGAACCCGCCGGTGGCGACCGCGCACGGCAGCAGCCGGCGCCAGGCGACACGCCCGCCCAGCAGGAACCACATCGTGAACCACCAGAAGAGGACGCAGACGGCGACGCTGATGATCCACCACAGCACCGGCTGACTCGCGTGGAACGTGTGGCCCACCAGGGCGGCCAGAGCGAGCCAGCCCACCACCACGGCCAGCCAGACCAGCGCGCGCAGCCTGTCCCAGGCGTGCTTGGGCAGCTGGAAGACCCGCTGGTACAGCTGCTGGATCGAGACGGCGGCGGCGAGGCCGCCCCCGATGAAGAAGACCCACGACAGGCCGGTGACCGCCGAGGACGTGGTCGAGGAGGAGGCGAACAGGTGGCCGACGTCGGCGGAGGCCTCCGGGCTCAGGCCCAGCCGCGACGTCAGCCCGGCCACCGCCGACCGCCCGGCCAGGGCTGACACCACCAGCATGAACGGGACGGCGCACAGCAGCAGCGTGGCGGCCAGCACCATGGCCTGGCTGAGGAAGTCCACCGCGTCCAGCCGCCCCCACAGGTTCTCGGCCCAGGAGCCGAGGTACTTCGCCTTGCCCCACTCGGCCGCCCGCCGGGCCTGACGGGCCTGCCGGGCGGTCATCCGCTCGGGCACCCCCTGCGACGGGTCCGACGGGGGCGGGCCCGACGGGGGCGGTGACCCCGGCGCCGGTGCTCCTGGCGGCGGTGACCCCGGCAGCGGTGACCCCGGCGCCGGGGGCTGGGGCTCCTCCCCGCGTACCTCCCCGTGGGTGTCGGGGCGGGCGTCGCCGTCCTCACCCCTGTGCTCGCCCTCCGGCTCTCCCGGTGTCCTGTCCCTCGCGTGCATGGTGCATCCTCCGGCGGCCGCGCCGACCCGTGGCCTGCCGGGACCCGTCACGCGGTGCGCCACGCGTGCCCGGGAGCCGCGGTCCTGTATTCACCGTCGCACGGCGGCCCCGCCCGCGCCCGGGCCGCACCTGACGGCGGCGGCGGTCGCGCACCGTACGGGCGTGGCTCCGTACGGACAGGGCGGGCCCCCGGCGGGTGGGATCCGGGCGGGGTGGGAAGGCATGACCTCCGATGCCGGGACGCACCGGGGACGGGCCCTGGTGCGCGGGCAGTCGAGCCGTCGAGCAGTCGAGCAGTCCGAGGAGCGTGCGGATGTCGTCTTCACCGGGTGCGGTGGCCCTGGTCACCGGTGCCGCCGGCGGGATCGGACGGGCCGCGGCGCTGCGGCTGGCCCGCGCGGGGTGGGCGGTGGCCGCGGTGGACGTGGACGCGGCCGGCCTCGACGCCCTGACCGCGGAGGCCGCCGGGGTGCGCCCGTTCGTCTGCGACGTCGCCGACCGGTCGGCCGTCGCCGCCGTGCTCGGCGACATCGTCCGCGCGCTGGGCCCGCCCCGCCGACTGGTGCACTGCGCGGGCGTCGCCGCCATGGGGCGGCTGCTGGACCAGGACCCGGCGGACACCCTGCGCGTGATGGACGTCGTGTACGGCGGCACGCTCCACGTGGTCCGGGCGGTGGTGCCGGCCATGGCCGCGCGGGGCGGCGGACAGGTGGTCCTGTTCGGCTCCATCGCCGGCTGGGTGCCGGTGCCGATGGGCGGGGCGTACGGCGCGGCGAAGGCCGCGGTCCACTTCCTCGCCGAGACCGTCGCGGCCGAGCACCGCAGGGACGGGATCCGGGTGGTGTGCGTCTGCCCGCCCGCGGTGGAGACCCCGATGCTGGACCGGATGCGCGCCGACTCCCCCGAACTGGTGGGCAACGTCCGGGGGCTGGACCCGGAGCTGGTCCTGGACTCGATGGACCGCGCCCTGGCCCGCGGACACCTGTGGGCCTTCCCCGGGCGCGGCACCCGGGCAATGTGGACGGCCCGGCGCCTGGCGCCCCGCCTCCTCGGCCGCACGATCGGCCGCCTCGTGGTCGGGAAGTGAGGCGGGACCGAGGCCGGAAGTGGGGCGGGATCGCCGCCGCGCGGGCCCGGTCAGCGGCCGGCCGTCCCCGGGGCCTCCAGTTCGGTGTGGTGGACGGTGAAGCCGCCACGCAGGACCGGGGCGAACGGAGCCGGGGCCATGCAGGTGCCGACCACCGGCTGGTAGGGCTTGCCGTCCGCACCCACGTCCATGTTGGCCACGCCCCAGGAGAACCCGAGGCGGGCGTCACCGTGGCCGCTGCCCTGGTAGATGCTCAGGCCTATTCGCTCGCCGGTGTTGCCGACGTCCGACCTGGTGACGACGGCGGTCAGCGTGGCGACCGGGCCGCCGGTGCTCAGGCAGTCCACCTGGGCCTCGGCGCTGTAGACCTTCCCGGTGTCGGCCTTGCGGTGGGAGTAGCGGACGGTGCCCCGGGCGTCGGTGGGCAGGCCTTCGGCCGCACCGGTGCCCGGGAAGCGGTGGGTGTACGGGGCCGCCAAGGCGTCGACGGTGAACCGGATCTCGTCGTCCGGGGAGAGGGCGTACGAGATCCGGGCCGTACCGCTGACGCTCGCCGGGCGCGCGGCCCGGCCGTCCTGCTCGGCGGACGGAGCGGTGGCGGACGCGGCGCCGGTGGCGGAGGCCGGGGCGACGCCCGTCAGCGCCACGAGCGCCAGCCCGGCCGCGGCGACGCCCCGGGCGGCACGGGCACTGACACGGGCGCGGGCACTGGCGCGGCTGCGGATGCGGATGCGGGTACGAATGCGGAACACGGTGGGTTTCCCTCCCTCCGACGGCCCGGGCGGCCGCCGTCTCGATGTCCCCAAGCGTGGCCGCCGCGCCCCCTCGCGCACATGTGCCGATCGGCATAAAAGTCCTGCTCTCCGCGGGTGTTGTGCCCTGCCGATCGGCAGGGCACCCCGTGGTGCACCGATCCTGGGAGTCGGCGGCGCGGAGCGGTGTCGCTGCACGGGAAGTCGGCCGGTTCGACTTCCCGTGCGCGGGCCGGGCGGCCCCGTCAGCGTCCTCGCCACCACCGGCGGCGCGGCGCCTCCGCCGGGGCAGGGGCGGGGGCGGCCGGGACGTCGCCGGCGCCGTCGCCGGACGCGCCGCCGTCGGATGCGGGGCCGTCGGGTGCGGGGCCGGGGAACGGGGGCAGGGCCCGGAAGCGGTCGTCGAGCACCGCGCTCGCGCCGACCCGGGCCAGCGTCTGCCGGACCAGGGTCAGCGGGTGGGTGGGGAAGTGGGCGTCCCACTCCGGGAGGTCGGCCGCGTGGTACGGCAGCGGGCCGCGCAGGTCGGGGTCGTAGGGGTGGGGGCGGACGTAGGCGTCGAAGCCGACCCGGTCGGCGACCACCGCCTCGCGCATGCCGCTGACCGGGCCTTCGGCGGCCTGCACCTTCAGCACCACGCTGCACCGGTCGCGCGGTACCGTCCACGCCCCGATGAAGACCTGCCCGCGGCCGGTCGCCCTGGGCACCTTGACGAGCTGCCACAGGCCCGGCACCCCGCCCAGGTCGCGCACCTGCGCCTCGATCAGCGCGGCCCCGCTCCGCGCGGTGTGGCGGGCCAGTTCGCGCAGCAGCCGCTCGCCCGCGTCGAGCGGGGCCACCAGGTCCGGCACGAGCGCGAAGTCGTGGACGGACAGGACCATCCCCTGTGGGTCGTCCCACACCCGGTCTCCGCCCCCGGTGCCGTTCCCGTCCTCGCGTGGGACGAAGCCGGCCAGATCCAAGCTGATGATCGCACTCATGGCGGTCATCCTCCCGCCCCCGGCCGCCCGGCGGCACGTCCTTTACCCCGCCGCACGGCTGCGCCCGGTGATCTCCACGGGTGCGCAGGCGGGAGAATGGACGGGTGACCGACAGCCAGCTCCCCCGGGGCATCACCGCCCTCATCCCCGGCGCCCCCACCCCGCCCACGCCCGGCGAGCGCGCGGCGTCGCAGCTCCTCCACCTGCGCACCGCCGAGGTGCCCCTCCCGCTCCTGGCCGCGGCCGTGGAGCTGATCGCCCCGCAGCTGGAGAGCGAGGACCCGGTCACCCGCGAGGCCGCCGCCGCCGTACGCGCCCGGCTGCTCGCCGCGCTCGACGCCGCCGGGCCGCGCACCGCACGACCGGGCACCGCCTGACCGGGCACCGCCTCACCGCGCGCCACACGACCGGACGGCGGCCGGGGCTCCCCCGGGTCAGCCGTGGCGCAGCGGGCCGACGATCTCGTCGACCAGCCACCGCGCCACGCCCGGCGGGCAGGAGCTGCGCAGGCTGAGGACGAGGGGGGTGAAGCCCGCGTCGATCGGTTCGGCGAGGACGGCCCGGTCCCGGGCCGGGTCGTCGCAGGAGACGACGTAGTGGACGGAGCGGGTGATCGTGCGCGGGTCGCGGCCGATCGCGCGCAGTGGGCGTCGAGGACGCGGCTGCGTTCGCGGACGTGGTCGACGGTGTCGTGGGGCGGGCCGGGGACGGTCCTGGTGGCCGCCTGGTCGCCGAACAGGCGGACACCAGGCGCAGCAGGCATGTTCCCCGGCCGCCGATGAGGATCGGCGGGCCCGGCGGCTGGACGGGTTCGGGGTGGTGGCGGTTCCCGTGGAGGGAGTTGTGGCGCCCGTCGAAGTCGAAGACGTCCTGGGTCCACAGGCCGCGCAGCACGGTGAGGGTCTCGGCGAGGTGGTCGGTGCCCTCGCGGGGGCGGGACGAGGCTCAGGCCGTGTCCGGCGTATTCGGCGGCGGCGGGGTTCGGCCCGGCGGTGCCGCCGGCTCCGGGCGGCTGGTGGGGTGCCGCCGCCTGGTCCCGGCGGGACGAGCTCGGGCGGGGTGGCGGAACCGGTTGCTGGTGACCAGGAGGCCGGGGCGCAGCCGGCGGGTGGAGGCGGCGAGGGCGCTGAGGAGGGTCCGGACTTCCGGGACGTCGTCCTCGGGGTCGGCGATGGGCATGAGGTGGTCCCATGACCAGGCGTCGGCGAGGTCGGGGAGGTCGTCGGCTTCCTGCCGGACGCGGAGGACGTCGGCGTAGGGGGCGCGCACGGGGGTGGTCTTGATGCCGAAGGCGACCGGCTGGGCGGGTGGTTCGGCTGGGGCCCGCGGCCCCGAGGACCGCCGCCGGAACGTCGTCCGGCTCACCCCGCAGGGGCGGGAGCTGCCGGCGCGGGCCGAGCGCGTGCGCGTGGCGGCCGAGGGCCGCTTCCTCGCGCTGCTCGCACCGGCCGAGGCGGACCTGTTCCTGCGCACCCTGCGCACGCTCGGCACCGGGCCGAAGCCGGGGCCGCACCCCGAGCAGGAGCAAAAGGCAGGAGCAGGAGCAGGACGGGCGGTGGCCGTTCCGGCCCGAGGGCCCCGGCGCCGGCCCCGGGTGGCGGCCCGGCCCTGGCCCCGGGCGCCGGCCCCGGGTGGCGGCCCCGGGCGCCGGCCCCGGGTGGCGGCCCGGTGTCAGCTCCGGGTGGCGACCTGGCGGGTGCGGCGGGCGAGGCGGTGCAGGCGCTGGACGGCGACGAAGCGGTGCATCCGGTCGGCCAGCGTCAGGCGGTACTTGAGCCGCAGCCGGCTGCCCAGGGCGGCCAGCCGCTCGGGGCCGATGGCCCGCAGCAGTCGGCTGACGTGCTGCTGGTAGGCCTCCCGGTAGGCGCGGTCGCCGTCCGGGACGGACCAGAAGAACATCGGGATCTCCTCGACCAGGCAGTTGTGGTCGTAGGCGCGCAGGTGCTCGGCGAACTCCGGCTCGGGGCGGGCGAGCAGCCATTCCCGGACCAGTTCCATCGAGCGGACCCGGTCGACCACGCCGCGCGGGTCGGTCTTCTTCTGGGTGATGGACAGGTCGCCGTCCTCGCGCACCCGCCAGTGGTAGATCGGCTCGGCGAGCACGTCGACCCGCTCGGCGAGGAAGTGGTGGGGCACGCTGACCGGGGCGTCCTCGTACAGGATGCCCTCGGGGTAGAGGATGCCCGCGGCGTCGAAGAAGGAGCGCCGGTAGACCTTGTTCCAGGCGGTGCGGTCGGTGACCAGGGCGGGCACCTCGCTGACGTGGGTGCGCAGCCGGGTCTCGCGGAAGGCGCGGCGGTGGCCGTGCGAGGGGGTGAGGCCGCTGGTTCGCAGGCGCAGCGCGTTGCCGGTGACGAAGTCGGATCCGGTCTCGTCCAGCGTGCTGATCATCAGCTGGTAGGCGTGCGGCGGCAGGGTGTCGTCGCTGTCGACGAAGGCCAGGTACTCGGTGCCGGGGGTCAGGTGGCGCCAGCCGGTGTTGCGGGCGGCGCCGAGGCCCTGGTTCTCCTGGCGGACCAGGCGGAAGCGCGGGTCGCGGCCGGCGTACTCCTCGGCGATGGCGGGGCCGCCGTCGGTGGAGCCGTCGTCGACCAGGACGCATTCGAAGTCCTGGAAGGTCTGGGCCGCGATCGAGTCGAGGCATTCCGCGAGGTAACGCTCGACGTTGTAGATCGGGACGACGACGGACAGGCGGGGGGCCATCGGGCGGCCTTTCCTCAGGTGCGGACGCGCGCCGGACGGGGCCGGGCGGGCACGCACCGCCGACGGCCGATCACCGGCAGTGGCCCGAATGTAGGGACCGTACAAGAACGTTGGGCGAACGGTAGGTGTTGTAGAGGCTGCGGATCTGTGGAGCGGACGTGCCCGGCGTCAACCGTTCGCAAACCAGCAGTACCTGTACGGGAGACCTTCCCGCCGGCCCCGGGCCCCGGCCCGCACGCCGGCCCCGGGCCCCGAACCCGTACGCCGCGGCCGCCGGGACGTCCCACCGCCTCCGTCGGGCGGGACGCCGGGGCGGAGGGCAGCCTGGGAGTACGGGCGGCACCGCCGGTGCCGGGCAGCCGAGGAGCGGGCATGGACGACACCGACGTACTGGTCGTGGGCGCCGGCCCGGTCGGCCTGACCGCGGCCGCCGAGCTGTGCCGGCGCGGCGTGCGCTGCCGGGTCGTCGACCGGCTGGACGCCCCGCAGCCCTACGCCAAGGCGGTGGGGATCCAGCCCCGCACCCTGGAGCTCTGGGACGCGATGGGGCTGGTGGGCCGGGTCCTGGACGAGGCGGTGCCGCTGCTGGGCCAGCTCGCCTTCGTCGACGGCGAACCCGGCCCGCGCCTCGACCTCGACCTGCCCGCCGAGGTGCCGTACCGCTTCGCCGCGCTGCCCCAGGACACCACCGAGCGGCTGCTCGCCGAGCACCTGGCCGGGTGCGGCGGCACCGTCGAGCGGGGCACCGAGGTGCTCGGCCTGGAGCAGGACGACGAGGTCGTGCGCGTCACCCTGGCCACGCCCGCGGGGCCGCGCGAGCTGACCGCCCGCTGGGTCGTGGGCTGCGACGGCGCCCACAGCACGGTGCGCCACGCCGCCGGGATCGGCTTCGGCGGCGACGCCTTCCCCGAGCAGTACATGCTCGGCGACGTCGAGCTCGACTGGGACCTGCCGCCCGGCTACGTCGTGCGCTCGACCCGCCGAACCGCCGACGGCGGCACCGACGCGCTGGTGTGCGTCCCGCTGCCCGGGCGCGGCCGCTACCGGGTGTCCATGAACGTCCCGCCCGAGCTCGCCACCGCCCCCGCCGCCGGGGTCGCGCACGGGCTGGAGGGCGGCCGCGCCCCCGAACTGCGGCACATCCAGCAGGTCCTGGACCGCCTCTCCCCGCGGCCCGCCACCGCCTCCGCGCTGCGCTGGTCCTCGGTGTTCCGGATCAGCCACCGCCTCGCCGACCGCTACCGCGCCGGGCGCCTGCTGCTGGCCGGCGACGCCGCCCACATCCACCCGCCCACCGGCGCCCAGGGCATGAACACCGGCATCCAGGACGCCTGGAACCTCGCCTGGAAGCTCGCCCTGACCGTCCGCGGCGCCGCCACCGACACCCTCCTCGACAGCTACCAGGCCGAGCGCCACCCCGTCGGCGAGGAGGTCGTCTCCCGCACGGTGCGCCACGCCCGCGCGGGCTTCGACAGCGACCCCGAGGACCCCGCCGCCCCGGTCCTGCGCGAGGCCCAGCTCCTGGTCGGCTACCGCGACGGCCCGCTGACCGAGCCCGCCCCGGGCACCCGCCCCGCCCCCGGCGACCGCGCCCCCGACTGCGCCGGCCTCACCCGCCCCCTGACCGCCTACCCGCAGCGCCTGCACGAACTGCTGCGCGGCACCCGCCACACCCTGCTGCTCGCCGCGGGCCCCACCACCGACGCGCAGACCCTGCACGCCTGCGCGGCCGCCGCCCACGCCGCCGCCCACGGCCTGCTCGACGTGTACGCCGTCCTCGCCCAGGGATCCCCCGCCTCCCCGGCGGTGGCCGACGGCCTGCGCCTGCCCGTCGTCCGCGACACCGGCGCCGCCTTCCACGCCGCCTACCGGCCCGGCGACGGCGAGGCCCTGCTCGTCCGCCCCGACGGCTACCTCGCCGCCCGCCTGCCCGCCGCCGACCCGGCCCGCCTGGTGGCCCACCTGCGCCGCACCTTCGCCCCGGTCTGAGCGCCCACCGGTCCGCGCCGGCCCGCCCGCCAGCCCGCCAGCCCCCGCCCGCCGGATGCGGAAGCGGCTGATCGGGCCTCAACTGCGGCCCGGGGAACGTAGATTGTGGATCATGATCGAGGGGACGACACGGAAACGGGGCCGCCACGCGGCCCGCAGGCGCGGGGCCGGTACGGGCGGGGCCGGTGCGGACGTGCCCGGCGCACGCAGGGCCGACGCCGACGGAGCCGACCCGGCAGCCCCCGGTACGAACAGGGCCGGTACGAACAGGGCCGGTACGGGCCCGCGCATCCGCCCGTCCGTGCTGATGGCGGCGGGGACGGTGCTCTCGCGGCTCACCGGGCTGATCCGGCAGGTGCTGCAGGGCGCCGCGCTGGGCACCGGGCTGCTGGCCACCACCTACAACCAGGCCAACACCGTCCCCACCAGCCTCTACTTCCTGCTGATCGGCGGCGCGCTCAACTCCGTCCTGGTGCCGCAGCTGGTGCGCGCGCGCAGCGCACACCCCGACGGCGGCGCCGCGTTCGAGCAGCGCCTGGTCACCCTCGTGCTGTGCCTCCTGGCCGCCGGGACGGCCCTGGCGGTGTGGGCCGCCCCGGACGTCATCCGCCTCTACCAGGACGACACCCCCGGCACGCACGCCGCGTTCGAGCTGACCGTCGTCTTCGCCCGCTACCTGCTCCCGCAGATCTTCTTCTACGGCCTCTTCGGCATCTTCGGCCAGGTCCTCAACGCCCGGAACCGGTTCGGGGCGATGATGTGGACCCCGGTCCTGAACAACGTCGTCCTCATCGCGCTGTTCGGCCTCTACCTCGGCCTGCTGAACGCCCCCGACCGGGTCGACGCCGTCACCCCCGAGCAGGTCACCCTGCTGGGCGCCGGCACCACCCTGGCCCTGGTGCTGCAGGCGCTGTCCCTGGTCCCGTACGCCCACGCCGCCGGGTTCCGGCTGCGCCCGCGCTTCGACTGGCGCGGCACCGGCCTGCGCCGGAGCGTCGGCGCGGCCCGCTGGACCCTGCTGTTCGTCCTCACCAACCTGGCGGCCGGCACGCTCGTGACCCGCTTCGCCTCCGCGGCCGACGCCGCGCTGCCGCACGGCGGCGTCGGCTACACCGCCTACAGCTACGCCCAGCAGATCTGGTCGATGCCGCAGGCCGTCGTGACGGTCACCCTGGTCACCGCGCTCCTGCCGCGGATGAGCCGGGCCGTCCTCGACGACCGCGTCGGCGACCTGCGGGCCGACCTGTCCCGCGCGCTGCGCACCAGCGGCGTCGTCATCGTCCCGGCCGCGTTCGCGTTCGTCGCCCTCGGCCCCGGGATCGCCCGGCTGCTGTTCGCCCACGGCAGCACCGACGCCGCGGCCGTCCTGCCGCTGGGCCACATGCTCCAGGCCTTCGGACTCGGGCTGATCCCCTTCTCCGCCCAGTACCTCCTGCTGCGCGGCTTCTACGCCTTCGACGACACCCGCACGCCCTTCGTCCTGGCCCTGTGGATCGCCGGCACGAACGTCGCCCTCGCCGCCGCCTGCCACCTGCTGCTCCCGCCCCGCTGGGCGGTCACCGGCATGGCGGCCGCGTACGCGCTGTCCTACGGCGTCGGGCTGCTGCTGACCGCGCTGCGGCTGCGCCGGCGCACCGGCGGGCTGCTGGACGGGCGGCGGATCTGCCGCACCTACGGCAAGCTGACCGCGGCCGCGGCGCTCGCCGGGACGGCCGGCTGGCTCGTCGCCCGCGGCGTCCCCGACGCCCCGGCGTCCGCGCTGCTTGCCGCGCTCCTGCCGACGGCGGCGGGCGCCCTCACCATGGCCCTGCTGTTCCTCCTCCTCGCCCGGCTCCTGCGCGTCGCCGAGCTCCGCGCCCTGCCCGGCCTGCGCTGAACCCCGCGCCGCCCGGCACGAGCACGGCCGGACGCACGACCACGAACAGCGCCCGGGGCGGCTCGACACGGAGAGTGTCCGAGCAACTGCCTATAGTGAGCGCCATGAGCGACCCGGGCCCCACCTCGGCCTTCCGCGCGGCCAACGCCGATCCCGCGCTCACCGACCGCCTGGTCGCCGTGCTGGACGTCCTGGCCGCCTCGGCCGGGGTGCGGCGGCTGCGCGAGTGGGCGCACGCGCAGCTGGCCGCGCGCCCCGGCGAGCGGGCGCTGGACGTCGGCTGCGGCACCGGCTCGGAGACCGTGGTGCTCGCGGCGGCGGTCGCCCCGGACGGCGCAGCGACCGGACTCGAACCCCACCCCGGCCTGCGTGCCGTCGCCGAGCGGCGCGCCGCCGGGGCGGGCAGTGCGGCCCGGTTCCTGGACGGCGACGCGCTCGCGCTGCCGCTGCCCGACGCCGGGGTGGACGCGGTCCGGTGCGAGCGCGTCCTGCAGCACCTGGACGACCCGGCGCGGGCCGTCGCGGAGATCGCCCGGGTGCTGCGCCCGGGCGGCCGGGTGGCCCTGCTCGACACCGACTGGTCCACCTTCGTCCTGCACCCGGCCGACCCGGAGGTCCGCCCCGCGCTGGCCGCCGTCGCCCTGGCCACCGCCGCCACCCCGGACGCCGGGCGCCGCCTGACGGGCTGGCTGGCCGCGGCGGGCCTGACCGTCGACGCGCTCGGCGCCGACGTCCTGCTGCACGACCCCCGCACCGTCAGCCGGCCGATCGTCCTCGGGCTCGCCGACGCGGCCGCCGGGCGGGGCCTGATCACCGGGGCGCAGCGCGACCGGCTCCTGGCCGGTCTGGAGGAGGCCGCCGGGCAGGGCGCCTTCCACCTGTCGGTGACGATGTTCGCCGCCGTCGCGCACAAGCCGCTCTGAGCGCCCCGCTGACGGCCCGGATCCCCGGTGCGCGGGCGAGCCGGCTCCCCGGTTCTCGGTCCGCCCGGGGGGCGGTTTCACCCGGACGGAGTAACTTGGTCGTACTCCACCCGCCACGGTCCGGCCGCGGGAACGACCATCGAAGGACCGTGCGTACGGGCACCAGCGATGAGGTGATGGACATGCGCGAACCGATGAACGAGGGCGTGCCGGAGTCGGCGTCCGGGATGCAGCGGCAGCTCTACAGCGGAGGGGAGCGTCCCTTCGACCCCGAGGACCTCGTGATGGCGTCGGGCCGCGACGTCACGCCCAGCCGGCTCGAATGGGCGCGGCAGGAGATCGAGCGCAAGGGCGCCGCCGCCCTGGAGCGCTACCTCCCCTGATCCGACCCCGCCCGGAGGACCGGCCGCCCCGCCGGGCCCTCCGGGCGGGAGCCGGTGGCGCGCAGGGCCGGTCGGACACCTGTTCCAGCGTCGGTTGTCAGTGCCGGCGGCGATGATGCCGTCCATGAACGACGCCGCTCTGCTCACCCCCGGCGACTACGCCGACGCCGTTGCCACCGCCGTCCGGGCGGCCGCCGCCTACTACACCGACGGCGCCACGCCGCTCGGCGACGACGAGTACGACGCCCTGCTGCGCGCCGTCGCGGCCTACGAGGAGGCGCACCCGGGCGAGGTGCTGCCGGACTCCCCCACCGGGAAGGTCGCCGGCGGCGCGGTCGGGGGCGACGTGCCGCACAGCGTGCCGATGCTGTCGCTGGACAACGTCTTCTCGGCGGAGGAGCTGGCGGACTGGGCGGCCGGGCTGGAGCGCCGCCTGGGCCGTCCGGTGGCCGCGTGGTGCGTGGAGCCCAAGCTGGACGGGCTGGCGGTGGCCGCCCGTTACCGCGCCGGGCGCCTGGAGCGGCTGATCACCCGCGGCGACGGCCTCGCGGGCGAGGACATCAGTCACGCCGCCGACGCCGTGCTGGGCCTGCCCGCCGCACTCGCCGAGCCGGTCGACGTCGAGCTGCGCGGGGAGGTCCTGCTCACCCGCGAGCAGTTCGAGCACGCCAACGAGGTGCGCACCGCGCACGGCGCCGTCCCGTTCGCCAACCCGCGCAACGGCGCGGCCGGCACCCTGCGCGCCAAGGACCGCCCGTACCGCATCGAGCTGACCTTCTTCGGTTACGGCGCGGTCGGCCTCGACGAGGGCCTCACCCACAGCGCCCTGCTGGAGCGCCTGGCCGCCCTCGGGGCCAACACCGCCGCCACCACCGCCGCCCGCCCGGCGCGCTGCGCGACGCTGGAGGAGGCCCGGCAGCGGATCGACGAGATCGCCGCGCTCCGCGCCGAGCTGCCGTTCGGCATCGACGGCGTCGTGGTCAAGGCCGACGCCGCGGCGGACCGGCAGGAGGCGGGGTCCGGCTCCCGCGCGCCGCGCTGGGCCGTGGCCCGCAAGCTCGCCGCCGAGCACAAGGTCACCCGTCTGCTCGACGTCGAGTGGAACGTCGGGCGCACCGGCATCATCGCCCCGCGCGCCGTCCTGGAGCCGGTCGTCATCGACGGCGTGACCGTCACCTACGCCACCCTCCACAACCCGGCCGACATCACCCGCCGCGGGCTGATGCTCGGCGACCGGGTGTTCGTCTACCGCGCCGGCGACGTCATCCCGCGCGTCGAGGCGCCGCTGGTCGAGGAGCGCACCGGCGAGGAGCGGCCGATCGTCTTCCCCGAGGCCTGCCCGCGCTGCGGGGACGCCATCGACACCGGCGAGCAGCGCTGGCGCTGCGCCCGGGGGCGCAACTGCCAAGCCGTCGCCTCGGTGATCTACGCGGCCGGCCGCGACCAGCTCGACATCGAGGGCCTGGGCGGCACCCGCGCCGTCCAGCTCGTCGAGTCCGGCCTGGTCGCCGACGTCGCCGACCTGTTCTCGCTCACCCGCGAGCAGCTGCTCGGCCTGGAGCGGATGGGCGACACCAGCACCGACAACCTGCTCGCCGCGATCGAGACCGCCCGCACGCAGCCGCTCAACCGGGTGTTCTGCGCGCTCGGCGTGCGCGGCACCGGGCGCACCATGTCCCGCCGGATCGCCGCCCACTTCGGTTCGATGGCCGCGATCCGCGCCGCCGACGCCGAGACGCTGGCGCTGGTGGACGGCATCGGCCCGGAGAA
Source organism: Kitasatospora sp. NPDC096140 (assembly GCF_040303045.1). Lineage (NCBI taxonomy): Bacteria > Bacillati > Actinomycetota > Actinomycetes > Kitasatosporales > Streptomycetaceae > Kitasatospora > Kitasatospora sp. NPDC096140. Next base: position 309,707 of record NZ_JBEOUW010000002.1, on the reverse strand, counting down.
GGCCCGGGTCGTCGTCGCCGAACTCGCCGAGCTCGCACCGCTGCTGGACCGCCTCGCGGCCCGGGGCGTGGGCACCGCCGTCAGCGCGCCGCAGGCTCCGGCCGTGCCGGGCCCGGCCGGCGGGGGCCCGGCGGAGGAGCGCGCGGCTGAGGAGGGCGCGGCTGAGGAGGGCGCGGCTGAGGAGGGCGCGGCGCAGGCCGGGCCGCTCGCGGGCGAGGCCGTCGTCGTCACCGGCAGCATGACCGGCGTGCTCGCCGCGCTGTCCCGCAACGAGATGAACGAGCTGATCGAGCGCGCCGGGGGCAAGGCGTCCTCGTCGGTCTCCAAGCGCACCACCCTGCTGGTCGCGGGCGAGAAGGCCGGCTCCAAGCGGGCCAAGGCCGAGGAGCTCGGCATCCGCATCGTCACCCCCGACGACTTCGCCGTCCTCGTCGCCGACCACCTGCCCGAGGGCTGACGGGACGGGCTGACGGGCGGGCGGCATCCGCGCCCGCATCCGCGCCCGCTCCGCCGGCGGAACCGCGGGGAGCCGATCACCGTCTCCCAGGCGGTGGTTCGTAGCCACGGCAAACGGTTTCCACGGGGGGTGGACATGTCGGACGGCGGCGTCGTCTGGTCGGTGCTCGGTGTCGTCGGGTCGGCCGCGGGAGTGGCGGCCCTGGCCGCGGTGGTGCTCCGGGTCAGACTGCGGGCGCGGATCCTGGCGCAGGGGCTGACGGCCCAGGCCCGGTGCCTGGAGACCTTTCTGACGACGGAGACGTGGGGAACGGGCTCCGAGCGGCACACGTCCACCGAACGGCACGTGATCATGGGGTTCCGCACCGCGGACGGCCGGGACGTCCGGTTCCGGGACCGCCCCGGCGCCCTGCGCGTGGTGGGCGACCGGGTGCCGGTGCGGTACCTGCCCGAGCGGCCGCAGCGCGTGGTGACCACCGACCGGCACCCGTCCGGGGTCACCGCTCCCCTGGTCGCGGGGGCCGTCGGCGCCCTGGTGGTCGTCGCCGTCGGGGTGCTCTGCGCCGTCGCCGGTCTCCGGGGCGTGCACGGTGAGGCGGACGCTCCGGCGCCGCTGACGTCCCCGGGCCCGCAGGTCCCCGGCCATCAGGTCCCGGAGCCGGACTGGGTGCCCAGCGGTTATCCCACCCACGTCGTCTGCACCGCGGGGTCCGCCCACCCCCTGTGCCCCGGCACGTTCTCCGGACCGACGTCCTTCCACTGAACCTCCGGGGCGGACGGGGCGCGACCCGCAGGGCGGGGCGCCGGGTCCGGCGCGCCCCGCCCGTGGGCCGTACCGGGTCAGGAGGTGGTGAAGGTGACCTGGTCGACGGTCCAGAAGGCGCTGTTGGTGCCGGTGTAGCGGAACTGGAAGCGGGCGGTGGTGGCGCCGGCCGGGACGGTGACGGGCAGGTGCTCGACGGTGTTGAGGTCGCTGCGGTAGGACTTCACCAGCTGCGGGGCGCCGTTGTCGAAGACCACGTACACGTCGCCGGTCTGCGGGCCGTCGACCTTGTAGTCCGTCGCGAAGGAGAGCGTGCCGCGGCCGGGGCCGGCCACCGGGTAGGCGGGGCTGACCAGGGTGGAGTCGAACTGGCCGGCGCCGTGCGCCTTGTCGTCCCACTCGTCGGAGTCGGCGACGGCGAAGACGTTGCGGGCGCGCACGTTGGTCTCGCGGGACTGGCCGAGCTGGGTGGCGGTCCAGAACTCGTCGGTGGCGAAGGCCCAGCCGCGCCACTCGGTGACGCCGCCGCTGGGCATCCGGGAGTTGTCGATGCTCCAGCCGGCCGGCGGGGTGTGGGTCCAGCCCTTCACGGTGGCCGGGATGCCGCTCTCGTCGACGCGGGTCTGCAGGCTGGGGCGCAGCGCGTCGAAGGCGTCGGGGGTGATCTCGTCGATGGGCTTGCCGTCGAGCTGCCAGGCGGGGTCGATGGCGGCGCCCTCGTGCTTGAGGACGGTGGGGGCGATGTCGACCGGCTTGACGTCGTAGCGGCGCGATCCGGGGGTGTAGCCGGTGCCGTCGGCGATCAGGAAGGTCTGGCGCTCGTTGGCGCTGTTGCCGCCGTGGCCGCCGGCGTCGGTGTGGCCGTGGTCGGTGGTGACGAGGATCAGCCAGTCCTCGTCGCCGTACGTGGGGCGGGACTTGACGGCCTGGACGACCTGGCCGACGAGGGCGTCGACGGAGTGGATGGCGGCCAGGTAGTCGGCGCTGGCGCCGCCGTGGGCGTGGCCGGCCTCGTCGACCTCGTCGAAGTGCAGGAAGGTGGTGTCCGGGTTGCCGTGGGCGAGGTAGTCGGCGGCGTCGGAGGCGGTCTTGGGGTCGTTCTCGCTCTCCGGGATGCGCAGGTCGGCGCGGCCGTTGAAGACGTTGGCGGTGATGGGGTTCCAGGAGCCGATGACCAGGGTGGAGGCGGCGGGGTCGGCGTTCTCCAGGCGGGTGGCGAAGTCGGGGTAGAGGTCGAAGCGGGCGCCGGTGAAGGTGTTGTCCTTGACCTGGTGCTTGTCGGGCCAGGCGCCGGTGGCGATGGTCGACCAGCCGGGGCCGGACAGGGTGGGCGCCAGCGGGTTGGCGTAGAGGTTGCTGGTGGCGGTCGTGCCGGCGGCCATCAGGGCCTTGAGGTTGGGCGCGTCGGCGGTGAGCAGCTTGTCGTAGCGGGTGCCGTCGATGCCGATGACCAGGGTCTTGGCCTGCTTGGTGCCGTTCGGCAGGCCCTGGTACGAGCCGTCCGCGGCAGCGGAGGTGGTGGTGGCGGCCGAGGCGGCGGCGGACAGCGGGATCAGCGCGGCGACGGTGGCGGCGACGGTCGCGATGGCGGCAGCGGTGCGGGTGGAGCGGGAGGTGCGCAACGGGGGCTCCCAACTGGGCGGCGGGTCGGTGCAGTTGCACCGGCACCGAGGATGGGGCGGCCGGGCGAGGCGGGGCCCTCTCCGAATCCACGGTTGTATGAACAACCGCCGAAATTCAGTCCAGACCGGTTATTGTTCCGTGACCTTTCGCCCGGGCGCGGCCGGTCCACGGGCCGCTCGGTAGGCTTGCGCGGTGAACCACCCCACCCCCCGGGCCGGTGCCGAACCCGCCCGCGCCGGCGTGCCCGAGCACGGCCGGGTGCCCAAGTACTACCTGGTCAAGGCCCGGCTCGAAGAGCTCATCGCCGACCTGGGCCCGGGTGGCCGGCTGCCCACCGAGGCCGATCTGGCGCAGCGTCACGGCGTCGCCCGCGCCACGGTCCGTCAGGCCCTGCGCGAGCTGCTGCTGGAGGGCCGGCTGCGCCGCCAGGGCCGCGGCACGGTCGTCGCCGGGCCGAAGATCGAGCAGCCGCTGGCCCTCACCAGCTACACCGAGGGCGTCACCCGCCAGGGTCTGCGCCCCGGCCGCACCCTCGTCGCCCTGGACCGCCTGCCCGCCGACCCGGCGCTGGCCGAACGCCTGGACGTCGCCGAGGGCGAGCCGCTGTGGCACCTGGAGCGCGTGCTGCGCGCCGACGAGGAGCGTGTCGGGCTGGAGTCCACGTACGTGCCCGTCGCCCGGGTCCCGGACCTGGACCGGGACTTCGACCCCGAGGGCTCCTTCTACGGCTACCTGCGCGACCACGGCGTCCACCTCGGCGCCGCGGACGAGCGCATCGAGACCGTCCTCGCCACCCCGCGCGAGGCACTGCTCGTCGGCACCCCGCCCGCGCTGCCGATGCTCCTGCTCCACCGTCGCAGCCTCGACGCCGCCGGCCGCCCGCTGGAGCAGGTGCGCGCCCTCTACCGCGGCGACCGCTTCAGCTTCACCCTCGCCCTCGGCGCCCCGCCCGCCTGACGGGGCCACCCGCCCGAGGGCCCGTCCGGGCGGGGCGGGCCCGGATGGAGTCGACGAGAGGGTCGCCCCGGAGCTGCCGGCCCACCTGCGGGCGGTCGAGGAGGACTTCGTCTGCGCCCTGCCGGCCGGCTGAGGGCCCCGGGCGGGGTCGCGGCAGGGCCCGCCGGCTGTCGGAGGCGGCGCGTACGTTGTCCTCGTCCCCGCCCGCCGCAGCACTCACCGCACTCCCCGGAGACCGTGATGACCTCCGCCGCCGAGCACGGCGTCGCCCTGACCGAGCGTGCCATCGCCGCCGTCCTGGCCGATCCGCAGCGCCCCGTTCTCGATCACGACCGCTTCGCCGGCCCGTGGGTGGACGGGCAGCCGCGGCCGGTGCCGCCCGGGGTGCTGGCGGGGGCGGTGTTCCCGAGCGGGCGGCCGCTGCCGCCGAGCCTGCGGCGGTGGCTGGCGTTCGACTCCGGGCTGCTGCGGCGCTTCGGCTGGTTCGCCGAGGACGGCGGGGGCAGCGGGAACGGCGAGCGCAGCGGGGACGGCCTGGTGTTCACGCCGCGTCCGCTCGGCGAGATCGCGGCCGCGGAGTTCGGCGAGGGCTGGGGCCTGCCGTTCGGGGCGCTGTCGGAGCGCTTCGACGAGTGCTTCCTGCTGCCCGGCGGCTCGGACTCGCGCCGGGTGCTGGCCACCGGGGCGGCCGACGAGCACGGCGAGTACCCGGTGTTCGCGCTGGACGTCGACGACCTGCCCTGCATCGAGCTGATGTACCCGGGCCTGGACGTGTACCTCGCCGACACCGCCGGCCTGCCGGTGCGCCGCGGCCGGGGCTACTCCGCGCTCGCCGCCGATCCGGTGTACCTGCGCCGGATGCACGCCCACGCCCGCAACCACCTCGGCGGGCAGATGCACGAGTACTGCCTGGACTGGCCGGCCTGACGGTCCGGGAGCCGCCGGGGCCGGGCCGGTGCGCGACCGGCCGGCCCCGGGTGTTCCGGGCGCGGCGCTCAGGTGCCCGTCGGCCTGCGCGCCGCCGCCGGCAGGGTTCGCAGCCGGCTGACCGGCGAGAGCACCAGGGCGACGACGACGGCCGCGGAGCCGACCGCGGCCACCGTCAGGGCGCCCCGGGCGCCGAGCCGGCCGGTGAGCAGGCCGGCCGACAGCCCGCCGAGGGCGCCGCCGCCGTACAGCAGGGTGCGGAAGGCCGCGGTCATCCGGCCCATCATCGACTGCGGGGTGACGGCCTGGCGGAGGCTGACGATGACGACCCCGGCCACGCCGAGGCCCAGGTAGGTGGTGAAGAAGGACAGCACGAACATCGCGAGCATCACCGGCCGGGGCCCGGCGGCGGCGGGGATCAGGCCCGGGCCGAGCAGCAGCGCGGTCTGGGCGGTCAGGTAGACCCGGCCGAGCGGGAAGCGCGCGATGACCCGCCGGGAGACCAGGGCGCCGATCAGTCCGCCGACGGAGGCCGTCGCGAGGACGGTGCCGAGGGCGGTCGAGCCGAGGTGCAGGTCGTGGGTGCCGTAGAGCAGGAACATCGTCCACACCGTGACCATCGAGAAGTTGCAGCAGAAGCCGACCAGGGCCAACGCCCGCAGCACCCGGTCCCGCAGGACCCAGTCGAGGCCCTCGCGCAGTTCGCGCCACAGGTGCCGTCGGGCGGCCGGTGCGGGGCGCGGCTCGGGGGTGCGGATCAGCAGCAGGGACAGGACGGACACCGCGTACGAGCAGGCGTCGACGACCAGGGCCACCGGGGCGCCGAGGGCCGACACCAGGACACCGGCCAGCCCGGGCCCGGCCACGTCGGCGGCCGAGGAGGCGGCGCTCATCTTCGCGCCCGCCTCGACGTAGTGCTCGGGGCTCCTGACCAGCACCGGCACGTACGACATCCAGCTGACGTCGAACACCACCGAGGCGGTGCCGACCGCGCAGGCGATCGCCATCAGCACGGGCAGGGTGAGCGCGTGCCACCAGTAGAGCAGCGGGACGAGGGTGAGCAGGAGCAGCCGCACCAGGTTGGCGCCGAGCATGACCGGCCGGCGCCGGGCCCGGTCGGTCCAGACGCCGATCAGCAGGGCGAGCCCGAGGTAGGGGACGAGCTGCAGGAAGCGCAGCAGGCCGACCTGTTCGTCGCTCGCGCCGAAGGCGCCGATGGCGGTCAGCGGGAGTGCGAGGTTGGTGACCTGGGTGCCGAGCAGGGAGACGGTCTCGCCCAGCCAGAACCGCAGGAAGTCGGCGTTGTGCCACAGTCCGGGCAGGGCAAGCTTTTCCGCGACGGAGTCGGCCACCCGGACGGAGCCGGCGGCCTCGCCGTCGTACGGCCCCGCGTCCGCCGCGGCGGCGGAGGTCTCGGTCACCGGGTGCTCCCGACGAGTTCGGCGACGGCCGCGGCCACCGCGTCGACCTCGTCCTCGGTGTTGTAGTAGTGCGGCGACAGCCGCAGGCACCACTCCACCTCCTTGTCGGCGAAGTCGTACTGGGCGAACTCCCGGTAGCTGAGGGCGGAGTTGATGCCGCGGGCGTCCAGGGCGGCCTTGAACGGATCGGCCTGCCGGCCCTCGACGGCGAAGGTGACCAGCGCGGCCGGGGCGGGCCCCCGGTCGAGGGTCCGTACGCCGGGCAGGGCGGCCAGGTGCCCGCGCAGCCGCGCGGCCAGGGCGGGGGTGCGCCGGGCGACGGCCTGCGGCCCGACCCGCAGGGCGTAGCGGACGGCGGCGGCGCAGCCGAGCACGGTGGCGTACGGGAACTCCCACTCCTCGAAGCGGGCGGCGGTGTCGACCGGCCGGTAGTGGCCGGGGGCGACCCAGCGGGCGCCGTGCATGTCGATGTGGAGCGGTTCGTGGCCGGCCGTGAGGACGCGGTCGGAGACGTAGAGGAAGCCGGAGCCGCGCGGGCCGCGCAGGAACTTGCGGCAGGTGGCGGTGAGCAGGTCGCAGCCGATCTCCTGGACGTCGACGGGGAGTTGGCCGACGGACTGGCAGGCGTCGACGAGGTAGAGGAGGTCGAGTTCGCGGCAGTGGCGGCCGATCTCGGCGACCGGCTGGACGAGTCCGGAGTTGGTGGGCACGTGGGTGGCGGCGACCAGGCGGGGTCGGTGGGTGCGCATGAGCGCGGCCATGGCGTCGACGTCGACGCCGCTGCCGTCGGCGTGGTCGGGGGCGTGCACGATCTTCACGCCGTGGCGCTTGCGCAGGGAGAGGAAGGCGATCTGGTTGGAGACGAAGTCGTTGCGGGTGGTGAGGACGGTGTCGCCGGGGCGGAAGTCGATCGAGGACAGGGCCTTGCTGTAGGCGTGGGTCGCGCTGGCGGCGAAGGCGATGTTGGCGGGGCGGGTGTTCAGGAGTTCGGCGAGCGAGGCGTGGAAGTCGGCGGTCTCGGCGGCGCGGGCGGCGGCGGCCTCGTAGCCGCCGACGGCGGCTTCCAGGTGCAGGTGGTCGAGCATCGCCTGCAGGACCGGGCGGGCCGTCAGTCCGCAGCCGGCGTTGTTGAAGTGGATCACGGTCTCGCAGCCGGGGGTGTCGGCCCGCAGGGCGGCGATGTCGAGGAGGGGTTCCGCGCGGCCGGGGAGCGGCTCCGCACGGCCGGGGAGCGGCTCTGCACGACCGGGGAGCGGTTCCGGACTTCCGATGAAAGCGCTATTGTCATCCTTCATGTCTGACGGTAGCAGTATCGAGACGCTGGTGGCGATCCTCCGGGGCGAGGTCGCCCGCCTGTCCCCCGGCGACCGCCTGCCCAGCAGCCGGGACCTGATCGCCCGTCACGGCGTCGGCCCGGTCACGGTCTCCCGCGCCATCGCCCTGCTGGCCGCCGAGGGCGCGGTGGTCACCCGCCCCGGCAGCGGCACCTACGTCGCCGCGCGCCGGCCCCGCCCGGCCGGCGGCGAGCCGGACACCTCCTGGCAGGAGGTGGCCCTGGCGGGCCGTCACGTCCCGCCGGCCGCGCCCGACGAGCAGCCGGAGCGCCTGCCGCCCGGCACCGTCGCGCTGTCCGGCGGGTACCTGCACGAGAGCCTGCAGCCCACCCGGCTGCTCGGCGGCGCCCTGGCCCGGGCGGCCCGCCGACCGGACGCCTGGCACCGCGCCCCGGCGGCGGGCCTGTCGACGCTGCGCACGCTCTTCGCCCGGCAGGTGGGCGGCGACGTCGGCCCCGAGGACGTCCTGGTCACCGGCGGCGGGCAGGGGGCGCTGTCCATGCTGTTCCGCGCCGTCGCCGCACCGGGCGACCCGGTGCTGGTCGAGTCGCCGACCTACCCCGGCGCGCTGGCCGCGGCCCGCTCCGCGGGGCTGCGCCCGGTGCCCGTGCCGATGGACGACCGGGGGCTGCGCCCGGACCTGCTCGCCGACGCCTTCGCGATGACCGGCGCCCGCCTGCTCTACTGCCAGCCCACCTTCCACAACCCCACCGGCACCGTCCTCGCCCCCGAGCGGCGCCGGCAGGTCGTGGACGTGGCGCGCGCCGCCGGGGCCTTCCTGGTCGAGGACGACTTCGCCCGGCTGCTCGGCCACGGCCGGCCCGTGCCGCGCCCGCTGGTCGCCGACGACGGCGACGGCACCGTCGTCCACCTCGGCTCGCTGACCAAGCCCGCCTCGCCCAGCCTGCGGATCGGCGCCGTCATCGCCCGGGGCCCGGTCATGCGGCGGCTGCTCGGGATGCGGCGCGTCGACGACTTCTTCATCGCCCGCCCGCTGCAGGAGGCGGCCGTCGAGCTGCTCAGCACCCCCGCGTGGGAGCGCCACCTGCGCACCCTGTCGGGCGCGCTGCAGCAGCGCTGCGCCGTGCTGGCCGACGCGCTGGCCCGCGAGCTGCCCGACTGGACGCTCCACCGGGTCCCGGAGGGCGGCCTGCACCTGTGGCTGCGGCTGCCCGCCCACCTCTCGGAGGCGGACGTCACGAGCGCGGCCCCGGCCCACGGGGTGTCCGTCAACCCCGGCCGGCCGCACTTCCCGGCCGAGCCGCCCGCGGCCCACCTGCGCCTCGGCTTCGCCGCCGCGGCCGAGCCCGCCGAACTCGCCGAGGCCGCCGCCCGCCTGGCCGCCGCCACCCGCGCGAACTGACCCGCGCCCGGCCGGTCCGCACCCGGCCGCCCCGCACCGGCCCACCCGCACCCGGCTGACCCGCCGTCCGGGCCCCGCCGTCCGGGCAGGGCAGCCGAGCCCCGCCGGCCGGGCCGGGGCGGGGTCACCGTCCGTACACCCCGGCGCTCCTGACCGGCCGCCCCGTCGCGCTGCGTGCCCGCCGGCCCGCCGAGCTGCACGGGCCCGGCCGCGGCGGGAAGGTGGGAGACGGACGGCGCCCGCAGTCCGGCGGCGCGCCGCCGCCGCGACCCCGGGACGCAGACATGGACCCGAGCCTCACCCCGGCCGACCTGGCCGCCGCAGCCGACCCGCACACCTTCGGCACCTACCTCGCGGGCATCGCCCCCTCCCCCGGCCACATGGGCACCGACCACCACCCCGGCCGTTCCTCGTCCGTCCGCACCGCGGAGTACGAGGGCCACCGGATCAGGATCGTCACCACCTACGACATCACCGTGGACGACCACCCGCTGCCCGCCGGGCTCGACGTGGACGACGACGGCGTGCTGTCCTGCCACGGCCTGCCCGCCTACCAGTTCTACTCCGCGGTGGACACCGTGAAGGCGCTGATCCGCCACTTCCCGGGCCGCTTCCGGGAGGGCCGCTGAGATGCCCGTCGTCCGGAAGAACATCCTCGCCGACGCGACCGCGCGCGACGACTACCTCGCGGGCGTCCTCGCGCTCAAGCAGGAGCGGACGGCCTTCACCACCGACCGGCTCGGCGTCCCCGGGCCCTCCGCACCGGTGTTCACCTACGACCAGTTCGTGATCTGGCACTGCTGGACGATGATGACCCCCGTCCCGCCGGGCGGCAGCCCCCGCAAGCGCAACGCCGCCCACCGCGGACCGGTCTTCCTGCCGTGGCACCGCGTGATGCTCGGCCTGCTGGAGACCAGGATCCAGCAGATCCTGGGCAAGCCCGACTTCGCCCTCCCCTACTGGGACTGGTCCGCCGACGGCGACCTCGGCTCGCCCAAGGACGCCACCGTCTTCACCGCGGCCTACCTCGGCGGCGACGGCGACCCGGTCTCCACCGGCGCGTTCGCCCACCGCCCGGACGATCCGGCCGCCTTCACCGTCCGCATCGAGAGCGACCTCGACGGGATGCCCGTCCAGAGCGACCCGCCGCGCGGCCTGCGCCGCTCCTTCGCCACCGACTGGCCCACCCTGCCGACCGGCGACGAGGTCAAGAGCACGCTCGCCTACCAGCCCGCGGCGCCCGCCGCCCACCCGACCGACCGCTACGACACCCCCGGCTTCGACTCCTCCTCCCGGGGCTTCCGCAACCTGCTCGAAGGCTGGATCCCGCGCGATCCCGTCCGCCCGGTCCACATGCACAACCAGGTCCACGTCTGGATCGGCGGCGACATGGCGCCCGGCACCTCGCCCAACGACCCGGTGTTCTTCCTGCACCACTGCAACGTCGACCGGATCTGGGAGGGCTGGATGAACCGCTACGGCTTGGCTCTACGCGCCCGACATGACCTTCCCCGCGGCCACCTACCGGGGCGAGCGGATCGGCGACCCGATCGTCTCCCCGCTCGGCCCCTCCGCGACGCCCGGGTCCGTGCTCGACATCTCCTCGGTCTACACCTACGACGCGCTGCCGTGAGAAGGCCCCGCACAACGAGCAGGGGCGGAAGTCGAAAACGACTTCCGCCCCTGCTCCTCGGAGCGCCGGGCCCGAATCGAACGAACCCCTCCCGCTGAAAGCGGGCGTGCTACCGCTGCACCACCGACGCATGTCCCGGCAGGATCCCGACCGCTTTCGCGATCTTGTCCTGCTGACGAGGAAGAAGTTACCAGCTCATGATCGGAAAAGGAAAACCGGCGGCCTGCCCCCTCCCGGCCGCCCTCCCCCGCCCACCCCGCACTCGTCGCACCGTCACCGTCCCCTTACGCTCGGGCCAGCCGCCACGAGGCCCGGTGCCCTCGGGCCGGGGGCCTCGCGGACGGGCCGGACGACGGGCGCGCAGGAGGGAGCGGGAGCGTGGGCGCGGGGACGGCGGGCACGGGGACGGCGGGCGTGTTCCGGGGCGAGGAGGTGCCCGCGAAGGAGCGGTTCGACTGCTGGCGGGAGCTGATCGGGCGGACCCGGGACAGCGAGATGACCAGTGCGCACGCCGCCGACTTCCAGGCGGAGATGCGGCGCCTGGAGCTGGGCCAGGTGACCCTGCTGAGGTCCTCGTTCCCGCCCGCGCGGTTCCGGCGCACCGCCGCCAGGGTGCGGCGGTCCGACCCGGAGGTCTACCACCTGACCCTGGTGCTCGACGGCGGCCTGTCGCTGGCCCGCGACGACCGCGGCCCGACGGCCGTGTTCGGCCCCGGCGAGCTGTACGCGCTCGACAGCTCGCAGCCGTACGACGTCCGGGGCCTGGGTGCGCGCACCGCCGGCCGGGGGCCCCGCCGGGTCGAGGCGCTGGGCGTCGACTTCCCCGTCTCCGCGCTGCCGGTGCCGCCCGACCGCGCGCGCGAACTGATGGGGCGCGGCTTCTCCCGGCGCGAGGGCACCCCGGCCCTGCTCGCCGACTTCCTCGTCGGCCTGGACCGGCAGGCCACCCTCCTGGGACCGGCCGAGGCGCCCCGGCTGGGGACCGTCGTGGTCGACCTGGTGTCCGCCTGGCTGGCGCGGGAGCTGGACGCCGAGGCGGCGGTGCCCGACGACGCCCGCCGGCGCGCCATCGTCGAGCACGTGCGCGCCTTCATCCGGCGCAACCTCCACGACCCCGGGCTGACCCCGTCCGTGATCGCCGCCGCGCACCACATCTCCGTCAGCTACCTCCACCGCGTCTTCAGCCAGCACACGCAGGGCGAGACGGTCGCCGCGTGGATCCGCGGCCGGCGGCTGGAGAAGGCCCACCGCGACCTCGCGGACCCGGCACTGCGCGCCCTGCCGGTGCACGCCGTCGCCGCGCGCTGCGGCATCACCCGCCCCTCCGACCTCAGCCGCGCCTTCCGCGCCGCGTACGGGCTCTCCCCCAGCGAGCACCGCCACCGCGCGCTGTCCGGGCGTGCGGGCGGCTGAAGCCACCGGGCCGGGAAACCACCGGGCGGACGGGTGGCCGGGCGGACGGGTGGCCGGCGAGTCGACACAGTGCCGTCGACGCAGTGCCAAGGAACTGTCGACGCAGCGCCAACGCGGCCGCGCCTCGCCCTGGCATCCTCCACGGGTGGACACCGGCGGCGTGCCGCCGTCGGCCGCCCCGCGCGGGACCGCGACGGACCGTGGGGCCCGGCACGCCACGGGGGAGCGTGCCGGGCCCCCGGCCGTGGAGCGGCGCCGGGTCAGACGTAACTGACCCAGCCCCGCAGGGCGGTGGTGTTCGGCGGGCAGTACACCCGCACGTTCTGGAAGGTCGTGTACGGGCCGGCCGTCCGCGTGGTGTTGTTCGAACAGCTCACGTTCACCCACCACTTGGTGGTGCCGGTGGCCGAGCAGGAGATGGTGAAGTACTGCTGGGTGCCGTCGCTGCCGAACGTGCCCGTGCTGCAGTTGACGCTCAGCACGGCGGCCGGCGCAGCGCTCTGCGCCTGGGCGGCCGGGGCCGCGACGCCCAGGGCCGCGGCGGCGGCCGCCGTCACGAGGAAGCCGGCGATCCTGCTCCTGGTCCGGGTGCTCACAGTGGGTCCGCCCTCGGGGTCGAAGTGGCCGGGGTGACGTGCCGTCGCGCCGGGCCGCCGACCGTGTCCGTCGGCGCTGCGGCGACTCTAGGGATCCGCCCGCCCCGCGCGCATATGACGGCGGGAAACCCACCGCACCGCCCGGGGGCAGCGCTCTTTCCCCCGCTCCCCCGCAGTCCTGGGGCGCGGCGGTGCCCCCGGGACGGACGGGGCACCCCGGCGGGCCGGGGAACGGCCGGAAACGGCCCCCGCCCGCGGCCCCTCCCGCGCCCGGTGGGGGCGGCCGGTCAGCCGGCCCCGGCCGGGGGCCTGGTGGCGGGGGGCTGCGCTGCGGCGTCCTCGCGGGCCCAGGCGCCGATGCCCAGGCGGCCGGTGGTGCCCAGGTCGAGTTCCGGGGTGACCATCACCGGGGCCGCGTCCGCGGTGGCGCGGACCCGGGCGTAGGGGGCGTTCACCGGGGCGCCGTCCCCGGTGGTGTTGCGCCACACCAGGGTGGCGCGGGCGCCTTCGCCGGGGCGCAGCGCGATCTTCTGCGGCGGGGTGTCGGCGCCGGTGCCGGTGGCGATCCCGGCGCCGCCGGAGAGCAGCCGCACCCCGTCGACGGGCCGGTGTTCGGCGTCGAGCAGCTGCAGTGCGGGGTAGCCGTCGAGGTTCACGGTGGCGGTGCCGCAGTTGCGCAGGTGCAGGCCGACCGCGCGCAGGCCCATCGCGGCGTCTCCGTCGTCGGCGTACAGCCGCAGGCCGGAGGGCGGGCAGGGGCCGCCGGGCTGCGGGGCCTCGACGCTGGGCACGCTGCGGACCTTGACGATCTCCACCTGCGGTGTGGTGCCGGGCCGGGCCGGGGTGGGGCCGGGGAGGTCGAGCTGCCCGGTGGCGGTGGCTCCGGGCGCGAGCGCCGTGACGGTCCGGGTCACGTTCTCCGGCGCGCCGCCGACGGCCCCCGGGGAGCGGCTGAACACCACGGTGACGTCGTACGGTTCGGCGTTCGGGTTGGTCACCTCGTACTGCGCGCAGGCCGGGCCGACGGCGGTGATCCGCACCCCGTCCCGGGCGGGCCGGGAGGGCGCCGGGGTGCCGCCGGCGGGCTTCGGCCGGGGCGTTGCGCACGGCGCGGCGCCGCCGGATACCGTCGGTGCGCCGGCTCCGGCCGCCGCGGCTGCGGCCGGGTGGGAGCCGGCCGGTTGGGAGCCGCAGCCGGTGAGCAGGGCGGCGACCGCGGCGAGGGTGAGGGCCGCGGCGGGCCGACGGGCCGTCAGTGCGGTGGCGGGCTTCTCGGACTGGCGCATCGGCCGAGTCGATCACGCTTCGCACCCGCACGGCTGTGAGCCGGGCCGCTCGCCGTGCAACAGGTCTGCAATGGCCGCCACCGGCTCCCCGCGGGCGTTCCGGGGAGCCGGGCTCGGCGTTGTGCTCCGGCAGGGCCGGGGGACGCGTCAGAGCCGGTCGGCGTCGAGGACCGCCCGGGCGAAGTCGGCGGGCGCCTCCTGGGGCAGGTTGTGGCCGATGTCGGCGAGCGTGCGGTGGAGGTAGGGGCCGGTGAAGTACTGCCGGTAGCCGGAGCCGTCGCCGGGGGCGGTGAAGGGGTCGCGCCCGGCGTCGAGGGTGACGGTGGGGACGGCGATGCGCGGCCGCGCGGCGAGCCGCTGCTCCAGCCGGTCGTAGCGGCGCTCGCCGTCGGCCAGGCCCAGGCGCCAGCGGTAGTTGTGGATGACGATCGCCGCGTAGTCGGGGTTGTCGAAGGCGGCGGCGGTGCGCTCGAAGACGGCGTCGTCGAAGGCCCAGGTCGGGGAGACGGTCTCCCACACCAGGCGGCACAGGGCGCGCCGCTTGTCCCGGTCCTCCATGGCCAGGCGCCCGCGCTCGGTGGCGAAGTAGAACTGGTACCACCAGGTGTGCTCGGCGGCGGCCGCCAGCGGCTCCTTCTGCATCTCGACGTCGGTGACGAGGTACCCGCTGACCGACACCAGCGCCCTGACCCGCTCGGGCCACAGCGCGGCGACGATGTCGGCGGTGCGCGAGCCCCAGTCGAAGCCGGCCAGCACTGCCCGTCCGATCCCCAGCGCGTCCATCAGGGCGACGACGTCCGCCGCGACCGCCGCCTGCTGCGCGTTGCGCGGCGTACGGGCGGACAGGAAGCGCGTCGGGCCGTGCCCGCGCAGGTAGGGGACGATGACGCGGTAGCCCTGCGCGGCGAGCAGCGGGGCGACGTCGACGTAGCTGTGGATGTCGTACGGCCAGCCGTGCAGGCAGATGACCGCCGGGCCGTCGGCCGGGCCGTCCTCGGCGTAGCCGATGTCCAGCACTCCGGCGCGGACCTGCGCCAGCCGGGCGAAGCCGGTCCGCCCGGCGGCGCCGGCCGGCCCGGCCTGCGGCGCGGGGGCGACGGGAGCGGGAGCAGGGCCGGTGGGGGCGGCGGGAGCGGCCTCCGCGGACGCCGGAAGGGCGGCCAGGGACAGCGCGCCGGCGCCCGCCCCGAGCCCGACGGCCCTGGTGAAGGTGCGCCTGTCGATCATGCTCGTTCCTCCGTGGTGCAGCTCGCGTGGGCCGGCCGCGCGGACCGGCGGCCGGCACCACCCACTGTGGCCCCGGCCGGCGATCACGCACATCGGTCACTTGACGCCCGGTCACCGCACGGGTGACGGACGGATGACTGCACCACCCCGGGGCGCGCGGGCCGCGGGAGGGCGCGCGGGCCGCCCCGCGCGCCGGTGCGACGGCTATGACCGGTAGCGGTAGCGGATCCGGCCGCGGGTGAGGTCGTAGGGGCTGAGCTCCACCAGGACCCGGTCGTGCGGGAGGATCTTGATGTGGTTCTTGCGGACCTTGCCGCTGATGTGGGCGAGCACGACGTGCCCGTTGGGGAGTTCCACCTTGAAGTTGGCATTGCGCAGGCACTCGATGACGGTGCCTTCGACTTCGATGCCGTTCGTTGTCTTGGTCATGTCTCTCACCTCTCCGTTCGATGGTGGGGCGTCAGTGGCGGACGAGTTCGAGGGTGGCACCCGCGCGGCGGGCGCCGATGCCCTCGACCAGGGCGGTGGCGGCCGTGTTGGACTCCGCCACGTCGGCCCAGGCCGTGGTGGTGCCGCCGCGGTGCATCGATTCCAGTGCGTGGGCCAGCAGGGCCCGGGCGATGCCGAGGCGCTGGTGGTCGGCGCGCACGGCGAGCAGTCCGATCCGCGGGCGGCGCACCGGGGCCACCCGCAGCAGCCCGACGTAGTGGTCGCCCCGGCGGGCCACCGCGTAGCGGGCGGGGTCGAGCACGGTGGTGCCCGCCGGGCAGGGCAGCACCTGGGCCGGCATCGCCGGCCAGCCGATGCCGGCCTCGACCTCCGCGTGGATGACGCGGTCCAGGGCGCGCAGCGGGCCCTCCTCGGCCTCGCCGGCGGGCACGATCGTCACGCCCGCCGGGGGCCGTACCGGGCCGAGGCCGGTGGCCTGCGGGTCGGTGGGCAGGAGGTAGCCCCACTCGCGGCGTACGGTCGTGAAGCCGGCCCGCTGCCAGGCGGCCGTGGTGTCGTGGTCGGTCTCGTCGGTGACGGTGTGCAGCGGTTCCGGCAGGTCGGCGGCCATCGCGGCGACGAGGCGGTCGAAGACCGGGCCGTGCCAGGCGTCGGCGCTGACGAACAGCCGTCCGTCGGGGCGGCGCGAGGCGTCGCCGGAGCCGACCACGCGGTCGTCCTGGACGGCCTGCCACGAGGTGTCCGAGATCCGGGTGACCACGACCGCGGGGTCGTCGGTGCCCGGGGAGCCGTGCAGGGACTGCGGGGACTGCTGGGAAGAGGGGGAATGCGAAGCGTTCATGGTGTTGCCTCTCGGGAGTGCCTGGTCTGAGGCGCTCCCGGGCGACACCTGCGTCAATCGCCCGCCGTGGCGGAAAGGAGGAGCACCCACACGGATACAGCCTTCATGGGTGTCACCTCCTTGCGTTCTCTACACGGCTGCGCAGACGGTAGCAGCCGGCGGCGCGCCCGGCCAACCGATTTACCGGCCGGGCCGGTTGACGGACCGGTTGACGAGCCGGTTGACGGACCGGGCGGGCCGGGCGGGCCGGCCGCCCCGTCGGCGTCCCGCAGTCTGAGACGCCCCGTCCCGTCCCGGCGGCTTTCTGCCAGCATGCGGGGCATGCAGCAGCAGCTGATTACCAGCGGCCGCGTGCCGGCACCGCGCCGGGAGGAGTGACCCTCCCCGGCCCACCGCCCGCACGCAGACCTCTCGCGCTCCGCGAGGGGTCTTTCTGTTTTTCCGGCCCGCCAGTCCCACCCACAGACAGGACCGTCGCCATGGAACACACCCGGCTCACCGTCACCCTGCGCCCCACCACCGGGACGCTCGCCCGGCTCGCCTCCACCCTCAACAACCACCGGGTCCTGGACCTCGCCTTCAGCGCGGTGGCCCCGGCCTCGGCGCGCGCCGTCGTCCGCGTCCCGGGGCCCGAGGCCGTGCGCGTCCAGCAGAAGCTGCGCCGGATGGTCGACGTGCTCGACGTCGCCCTGGAACCGGCCTCCCCCGACGACGGCCCGGCCCCGCAGGCCGCCTCCCCCCGGCCCGCCGGAGTGCCGGCCGGAGTGCCCGCCGGGGCGGTCGCCGGGGTGCCGGCCGGAATGGCCGCCGCCGGCGGGTGAGCGGCGGGGCGGCCCGGCTCCCCCGTCCGGGCGGGGCGGCCCGGGTCAGGCGGGGCGGCGGGCGCGGTCGGTGATGTTGCGGGCCATCGCGCCGAAGACCAGGCCGTGGAAGGGCGCCATCGACCACCAGTAGGCGTGGCCGGCCAGGCCGTGCGGGTGGAACAGGGCGCGCTGGCGGTAGAGCGCGCCGCCGTCCCGGCCGGGGGCGACCCGCAGTTCGAGCCAGGCCAGGCCGGGCAGGCGCATCTCGGCGCGCAGGCGCAGCAGGCGGCCGGGCTCGATCTCCTCCACCCGCCAGAAGTCGAGGGCGTCGCCGACCCGCAGGTGGTGGCGGTCGCGGCGGCCGCGGCGCAGGCCGACGCCGCCGGCCAGGCGGTCGAGGGTGCCGCGCAGGGCCCAGGCCGCCGGCAGGGAGTACCAGCCGTTGTCGCCGCCGATGCCCTCGACCACCCGCCACACGGCGGCGGGGTCGGCGGCCACGCGTCGTTCGCGCAGGTCCTGGTAGAGGCTGCCGCCGGCCCAGTCGGGGTCGGTGGGCAGCGGGTCGCTGGGGGCGCCGGGCAGGGAGGCGGAGGACCAGCGGGTGGTGACCTGCGCGTCGCGGATGCGGCGCAGGGCGAGGTCGACGGCGCGGTCGAAGCCGGTGAGGCCGGCGGGCGGGTCGGGGATCCAGCGGGCGATGTCGTGCTCGTGGCAGACCACCTCGTGGCGCAGCGACTCCACCAGCGGGCGGGCCAGCGGGCCGGGCACGGGGGTGACCAGGCCGACCCAGTGGCTGGACAGCGCCGGGGTCAGGACGGGCACGGGCACGATCACCCGTCGGGGCAGGCCGGCCGCCCGGGCGTAGCGGTGCATCATCAGGCGGTACGTCAGCACGTCCGGTCCGCCGATGTCGAAGGGCCGGTCGACCTCGGGCGGCAGGGCCGCGGCGCCGACCAGGTAGGCCAGCACGTCGCGGACGGCGACGGGCTGGATGCGGGTGTCGACCCAGCGGGGGGTGACCATGACGGGCAGGCGCTCGGTGAGGTAGCGGAGCATCTCGAAGGAGGCGGAGCCGGAGCCGATGATCACCGCGGCCCGCAGTTCGGCGGTGGGGACGCTGGCGGAGCGCAGCAGGCGGCCGACCTCGGCGCGGGAGCGCAGGTGCGGGGAGAGCGCGGCCTCGGGGACGCCGGCGGGCAGCAGGCCGCTGAGGTAGACGATCCGGGTGACGCCGGCCGCGGCGGCGGCCCGGGCGAAGGCGCGGGCGGCGTGCCGGTCGGTGGCCTCGAAGTCGGTGCCGGTGCCGAGCGAGTGGACCAGGTAGTAGGCGACGTCGACGCCGTCGAGGGCGCCGGGGAGGGTCTCGGGCCGGGTGACGTCGCCGGCGGCGGCCTCCACCTCGGCGCGCCAGGGCTGGTCGCGCAGGCGCCCGGGGTCGCGGGCCAGGCAGCGCACCCGGTATCCGGCGGCCAGGAGTTCGGGCACCAGGCGTCCGCCGATGTAGCCGGTGGCTCCGGTGACCAGGCAGCGCCGCCCGGTCGGGGTGGGCTCGTCCACCGTCCGCTCCTCTCCTCGTTCCTCTTGTGCCTCCCCCCACGGTTTCGCGTCGTCAGCGCAGCAGTCGTTCCAGTTGGTCGAGGGCGCCGGCGAGGTCCCGGGGCCGCAGGGTGCCCGGGGGGCGGCGGGGGCCGGCCCAGCCGGGGCCGGCGGCCAGCACGACGGGCCCGGTGCGCGCGCCGTGGGGGCCCCAGGTGGTGCGGGCGACGCGGTGGGCCAGTGCCCGGTCGGCGGTGCGGGCGACCTGGGACCAGAGCAGGACGGCGGGCGGGCCGGTGCGGTGCACGGCCTCCATGAGTGCCTCGGGGGGCAGGGCGGCGCCGAACATGAGGAACGGCAGGCCGCGTTCGGCCAGTCCCGCGGCGAGCGCCTCCAGGGGCAGGGCGTGCAGTTCGGTGGGCATGCCGGCGAGCAGTGCGGCCGGGCCCGGCGGCTGGTCCTCCCGTTCGGCTGCCCGGCGCAGGGCCGCGGAGACGTGCCAGGACAGCAGGTGTTCCACGTCGACGCAGCGTTCGCCCTCGACGGCCCACTTGCGTCCGGCGGCCCGCAGGGCGGGGGTCATGACCTCGGTCCAGGCGGTGACCGTGCCGAGGTCGTCGATGCTGCGGCGCAGGATGCGGGCCATCTCGGGGGCGTCGAGGCGGACGGCGGCGCGGGCCAGGCCCCGGCACTCGGGGCGGACGGCGCCCACCGGCAGGGTGGTGCCGCCGGGGGCGGGCACGGTCGGGGACGGGCGGGGCGGCAGGGCCCGGGCCCGGGCGGGGGCGGTGCGGGCGGCCGGGGTGACCGGTGCGGCCGGTGCGGTGCGGGCGGTCAGGGCGAGGCGGGCGGCTTCGGCGGGGGCGGTGCCGCGGGCGGTGAGGCGGCACATCTCCTCCAGCACGGCCACGTCCTGCGGCTCCCACCGGCGGTGGCGTCCGGGGGCGCGGCGGGCGGGGCCGATGCCGTAACGGCTCTCCCAGGAACGGATGGTGGTGGGCGAGACGCCGAGGCGGCGGGCGAGGGCCCCGGTGGTCAGTGCGGCGGCGGCCTCGGCGGCGGGGGCGGTCACGGCCGTGAGCCTACGGCGGGGCGCGGCGCGGCGCCGGGTGGACGCGCGTACCGGCGGGACGGGGCCTCGGGGGCGCCGGGCACCCCGGGGGCTTCGGGCGTCCCGGGGGCTTCGCCGAGGTGGCCGCGCAGGTGCCGCAGGGCGTCGCGGATGCGGGTCTTGACGGTGCCGAGCGGTACCCCGATCCGGGCGGCGGCCTGGGCCTGGGTGCAGCCGCCGAAGTAGACCAGGAGCAGGCACTCGCGCTGGACGTCGCTCAGCTCGGCCAGCGCGCGCCGCACGCGGTCGCGCTCCAGGCTGCCCTCGACGTGGTCGGCGACCACGTCGAAGTCGGGGGTGTAGGCGCGCACGGCGGCGGCGCGGTCGCGGGCGGCGGCGGCCCGGACGGAGCGGACGCGGTCGACGGCGCGCCGGTGGGCCAGGGTGAGCAGCCAGGGCAGGACCTCGCCGCGCTCGGGGCGGTAGCGCGGCGCCTCCCGCCACACCTGCCAGAACACCTCCTGGGCCACCTCCTCGGCCTGGGCGGGGTCGCGCAGCACCCGCAGCACCAGGGCGAGGACGGCCGCGGCGGTGGCGCCGTGGAGGTCCTCGAACGCCCGCTCGTCGCCGCGGGCGGTGCGGGCCATCAGCCCGCGCAGCCCGGCCCGCCGGTCGTCCGGTGGCCCGGCGCCGGGTGCCTCGGGGGTCGGCACCCCGGCGCCGGGTGTTTCGGGGGCGGGCGTCTCGGGGGCGGGCCCGCCGGGCGGCCGCTCGATCGTCGCCTGCACCTTCCGACCGTCCCGCAGCAGCGGTCCGGGCCGGTATTCGCATCGCTTTCGCAGCGTTTCCGCCACCGACGGCGGTGGCCCGGGGAGCGCCGGGGCACGCCCGCGCCCCGGGCCGGGCGGGAGTCAGGGGGCGGCCGCTTCGAGCAGGGCGCGGGCGGCGGCGAGGCCGGAGCGGCAGCCGTCCTCGTGGGAGCCCCAGCCGTGGTGGGCCCCGGCGAAGGCGGTGCGGCCGGTGGTGAGCCGGGGCAGCAGGCGCTGGGCGGCGACGCTCTCGGCGGTGTGGACGGGGTGCTCGTGGACGGTGCGGGAGATCACCAGGTGCTCGGGGACGGGGTCGTGGGGCGGCTCGTTGCGGGTGAGCAGGTAGTCCTCGCCCGCGTCCAGGCGCAGCAGCCGGTTGAGGTGGTGGCTGATCCGCGCGGCGCCGGCCGGGGCGGTGCAGTGCGGCATGCGGTAGTTCCAGGAGCCGCGGGCCCACCGGGCGTGGGGCAGCACGGAGGCGTCGTGGTGCAGGACGGTGGGGGTGCGGGTGTGGTGGAAGGCCGCGAGGACCTCGCGTTCGGCGCGGGTGGGGTCGGCGAGCAGGCGCAGGGCCTGGTCGGCGTGGGTGGCGACGACGACGGCGTCGGCCTCGGCGCGGCGGCCGTCGCCGGTGGTGAGGGTGACGCCGTCGAGGTGGCGGTGGACGGCCCGCACGGGGGTGTGGCGGTGGACGGTGGTGAGGCGTTCGGCGATCCGCCGCACGTAGGCGGCGGAGCCGCCGGTGACGGTGCGCCGGGGCGGCGGGCCGTCGTCCGAGAGCAGGCCGTGGTGGTCCAGGAAGGCGAACAGGTGGCGGGCGGGGTGGTCGCCGGACGGCTCGGGGGCGCCGGGCGGGGCCGCGGCGGTGAGGGGGATCAGGTAGTGGTGGAGGAAGTAGCCGGAGAAGCACTCGTCCAGGAGGAAGTCGCGCAGGGTCGGCTCCCCGGCGCCGGGGTCGGCGAGCAGGCGGCGGGCACGGCGCCGGAAGCGCGGGATGTCGGCGAGCAGGCGCAGGTAGCGGTGGCGCAGCGGGGGGTCGGGGAGGGCGAGGAGGGCGGCCGGGCCGTCGGCGCCGGCGTATTCGAGGCCGCAGCCCTCGCAGTGCACGGAGATGCTCGGGTCGGCGTCCCGGGTGGGGACGCCGAGGTCGCGCAGCAGTCGGGCCAGGTGCGGGGAGGTGGGCGCGTCGTGGACCAGGAAGCCGGTGTCCAGGGCGAGTTCGCGGCCGTCGGGGGCGGTGACGCGCTGGGTGTGGGCGTGGCCGCCGAGGCGGGTGTCGGCTTCGAAGAGTTCGACCTCGGCGCCGGCGCGCCGTAGTTCCCAGGCCGCGGTGAGGCCGGCCACGCCCGCGCCGATGACGGCGATGCGGCGCCCTCCGGGGGTGCGCGGGGCGCGCGGGGCGCGCCGGGCGGCGGGTGGTGCGGTCGTGGGTGTGGTCAACGGGGTTCCCTCCCGGTCGGCCCGGTGCGGTGCGGTGCGTGCGGTGCGGGTCGTACGTGCGTGCGGCGTGTGCGGCAGATGCGGCGCGTACGGCCGGCTCGGCGGCGCCCGTGGGGGCCGCATCCGGTGTTCGGAGCGGGCGGGACCGCGGATTGGCGGCGGATCGGGCGGGCGCGGTGGGAGGGGTGACGGTGCGTCGGCCGTGCGGACGCGCCGCGGCCGCCCGTCGGAGGGGTTCCGGCGTGCGGCCGCGGTCGGGGCGGGTCGGGATCGGTCGGGTGGTCCGGGCGACGGGGACGGTTCGGGTGGTCCGGGTGGTGGGTTCAGTAGCGCAGGGCGGCGGCGATCCGGCCGCTGTCGGCGAGGGTGTCGTCGGGGACGAAGCTGACCGTGGCGCCGGTGTCGAGGGCGCGCTCGATGACCTCGTCGACGATGTCCTCGCGGGCGCCGGTCTGGTCGGCCTCGGCGGGGACGAGGTGGTCGCCGTCGTCGCGGACGGTGGTGCGGTAGTTCTCCTCCACGACCAGCCGTTCGACCCGGCCCTGGCCGGCGGCCTGCCAGACCTCGTCCAGGCCGGCGGCGAACCCCTTGCCGCCGCGGGCCTTGTCGAGCTGGGCGAGGGCGTCGGCGACCTCCTGCTCGGCCCGGGCGCGCACGGCGGGGTCGACGACCCGGCGCACGGTCTCGGCGTCGGCCTGGGCGAGGCCGCCGTGCGGGATCTGGGCGGTGGCCTGCTGGGCGATCGGGCCGACGGCGTCCAGCAGGGCGAGCGCGGCGGCCTCGCCGACCACGTACAGCGGGCGCGGGTCCGCGGCGAGCACCTTGCCGATCCCGGTGTCGGCCTGCCGCAGGAAGGTCTTGGTCTCCTCGTCGCGGAAGGTGCTGGGCGTGTCGCCGATCTGCTCCTGCCGCTCCGGGTCGGGGTTGTCGAAGACGCGCACCAGTGGGAAGCCGTCGCCGGTCTCCTCGGTGACCCGCTCCCGGTTGCCGCCCCACAGCGCCACCCGGTCGGCGGCGATCGCGACCACCCAGTGGGGGCGCTCGGCGGTGTGCGCGGCGACCAGGTTGCGGGTGAGGAAGGTGTCGGACAGGACCACCCGCGCGGGGGCACTGCGCCCGAGTGACCAGACCTGGTGCTCGCCGGGTGCGGCGAGGATCGCCAGGCCGTCCTCGGCGTGCACCAGGTCGACCTCGGCCATGGCCCGGTCGAGCTGCTCCAGCACGTCGATCCGCTCGGCGCGGGAGACCTCGGGGTCGGCCTGGACCTTCTCCTTCGCCTCGGCCAGCAGGTTGCGCAGCCGGACCGGGTCCTGCGTGTTGTCCGGTTCCCGGCGGTGGGTGGGCATCAGGATCGACACCGCCGGGTAGGGACGGGGCCGGCGCAGCTCGGCGAGGACGGCGGGGCTGAGGGCGGGGTGCATGGAGACCCTTTCCGAAGGCGGTTCGGCCTTCTGTGCGTGCTTCCGCGCGTGGCCGCGCGAAGCCTGGCGCTGCTCCTGAATGTCCATCAATGTACCGATCTGCGGCTTTCCCGGCGCGCGCACCGGCGGGCGCACCGGCGGGCGGCGGCCGGACCGGGGGCGCCGGGCGGAGCGGCCGGACGGAGCCGCCGACCGGACCCACATCTACTTGCACAAGCGCTATATCTGCTCTAGCCGATATTTTTCGCCATGGCTTATCCTGGTACCGCTACCCCCTCGGGAAGGAGGCCGGGCCCCATGACCGCCACGGACCCCGCGCTCACCGCCCTCGCCAGCGGCTGGGGCGCCCTGTCCCTCCTGCACGGCAGGATCGAGTCGCACATCGAGCGCGCCCTGCAGTCCGGGCACGACCTGAGCGTGCGGGAGTACTCGCTGCTCGACGTGCTCAGCCGTCAGCACGACGGCGAGGGCGGGCACCTGCAGATGAAGCAGGTCGCCGACGCCGTGGTGCTCAGCCAGAGCGCCACGACCCGCCTGGTCACCCGGCTGGAGGACCGCGGCCTGCTGGCGCGCTACCTGTGCCCGACCGACCGCCGCGGGATCTACACCAACGTGAGCGAGGACGGCCTGAAGCTCCTGGAGGAGGCCCGGCCGACCAATGACGCCGCCCTGCGGGAGGCGCTCGACGAGGCCGCCAGGAACCCCGAGCTGGCCTCGCTGGTCAGGGCGGTCGAGGCCGTGGACGCCGCCTCGCCCCGCCACTGACCCCGGGCGGCCCGCCGGCCGCCCCCGCTCCCCCACCGGGCCCGACCCCTCCCCGCCGCACGGCGGCACGGAGGTGTCGGGCCCGTTCGCGTCCCCCCGCCCGACACCCCGCCCGCGCCCTACCGAACACCCCCGCCGACTCCATGGCGCATGCCCGTTACCTTCGCTTGCACTTATCGCGCGTCTGCAACTATTGTGAAAGCACGCTAGGCGCCCGTTCAAGCAATCTCAGAAGGGACGGCCATGCCTCTCGCTCTCCTCGCCCTCGCCATCGGCGCGTTCGGGATCGGGACCACCGAGTTCGTGATCATGGGCCTGCTGCCCCTGATCGCCGACGACTACGGTGTCTCCATCCCCGGCGCGGGCCTGCTGGTCACCGGCTACGCCCTCGGCGTCGTCATCGGCGCACCGCTGATGACGGTGCTCGGCACCAGGATCAACCGCAAGACGATGCTGATGCTGCTGATGGGCCTGTTCGTCGTCGGCAACCTGCTCTCCGCGGTCGCGCCGACCTTCCCGCTGATGCTGGCGGGGCGCATCGTCACCTCGCTGGCCCACGGCGCCTTCTTCGGCATCGGCTCCGTCGTCGCCGCCGACCTGGTCGCCCCCCAGAAGAAGGCCGGCGCCATCGCCACCATGTTCACCGGGCTGACCGTCGCCAACATCGTCGGCGTGCCGGCGGGCACCTTCGTCGGCCAGGCCGTCGGCTGGCGCGCCACCTTCGGCATCGTCGCCGTGCTCGGCGTGCTCGGCCTGCTCGGCATCGCCAGGCTGGTGCCCGCCATGCCCCGCCCCGAGGGCGCCCACCTGCGCCGCGAGCTGACCGCCTTCCGCAACCCGCAGGTGCTGCTCGCGATGGCGATGACCGTGCTCGGCTTCGGCGGCGTCTTCGCCGCGATCACCTACATCGCGCCGATGATGACCGGAGTCGCCGGCTACTCCGAGGGCGCGGTCACCTGGCTGCTGGTGCTGCTCGGCGTCGGCATGTTCCTCGGCAACCTGCTCGGCGGCAGGTTCGCCGACCGCAGGCTGATGCCGATGCTCTACACCAGCCTCGGCGGCCTGGCGGTCGTGCTGGCGCTGTTCACCCTCACCGCGCACAGCAAGGTCCTCGCCGCCGTCACCGTCCTGCTCGTCGGCGCCCTCGGCTTCGCCACCGTCCCCCCGCTGCAGAAGCGGGTCCTGGACCAGGCCCACGGCGCGCCCACCCTGGCCTCGGCCGTCAACATCGGGGCGTTCAACCTCGGCAACGCGCTGGCCGCCTGGCTCGGCGGGATCGTCATCTCCGCCGGCCTCGGCTACACCGCCCCGAACTGGGTCGGCGCCGCCCTCGCCGCCGCCGCGCTCGTCCTCGCCTTCTGGTCCGCCGCCCTGGAGCGCCGCGCCCCCGCGCCGCAGGGCCCCGCCACCGCCGCGGCCCCCGTTCCCGTCCACCACTGACCGCCCCTCCCCCTCTCCCCCTCCCCTCCCCTCCCCCCTTCCGCTTCACCCGGAGAACGCACCGTCATGAGCACCACCACCGCCGTCGCCCCGCTGACCGTCACCGACGCCGAGACCCTCGTCGCCGCCGCCCGCGCCGCCGCCGACGCGGCCGGGGTCGCGGTCGGCATCACCGTCCTGGACGCGGGCGGGCACCTGCTCGCCTTCCGCCGCGACGACCGCGCCGTGCTGATCGCCGGCGAGACCAGCACCCGCAAGGCCTACACCGCCCTCCAGCTGGACGCCCCGACCGCCGACCTGGTCGACCTGGTCAAGCCCGACGGCCCGTTCCACTCGCTGTCCACCGCGCTGGACCGCCCCCTGCTGTTCATCGCCGGCGGCATCCCCGTGCGCCGCGACGGCCGCCTGATCGGCGCCATCGGCGTCGGCGGCGGCGCCCCCGAG
Source organism: Kitasatospora sp. NPDC096140 (assembly GCF_040303045.1). Taxonomy (NCBI): domain Bacteria; kingdom Bacillati; phylum Actinomycetota; class Actinomycetes; order Kitasatosporales; family Streptomycetaceae; genus Kitasatospora; species Kitasatospora sp. NPDC096140. Next base: position 283,708 of record NZ_JBEOUW010000002.1, on the reverse strand, counting down.
CAGGACCACGTCTTCGCCGCCGCCGCCCTGACCCGGCTCGGCTGACGCCCCGGCGCCGGCGCCTCGCCCGTACCGGGCAATTTCCGCCGCGCCCCCGGCCGGTCGCACGCGGGCGGCCCCCGGATGTGGCAGGCAGGAGGACGACGGCGGCCCCCGCCCCCGGTGGGCGGGGGCCGCCGCGCCCCTGCGACCGAACGGAGCCCCCATGCGCCGACGCCACGGCGTCCTGCTGACCGCCGCCCTCCTGGCCCAACTCGCCGCCGGCCCCTCCCACGCGGCGGCCCCCGCCCCCGCCGGGTGGGAGCCCGCCGACCAGTGCGGGGTGGTCCGCAGCGGCGACACCCCGCTCGGCGGCGCCGAGGTGACGCTCTACCAGGCCGGGGACGGCGAGGGCGCCGCGCCGCGGGTGCTGGCCCGCACCCGCAGCGCCCAGGACGGGCGCTTCACCCTCGACTACCGCCGCCCGCACGACCCGCGCGCCGTGCTCTACGTGCTCGCCGACCTCGGCCGCCCCCGGGACCGCACCGCGCCGCACGGGACGCCGCCGGACGGGCCCGTGACCCTCGCCGCCGTGCTCAGCGGGGCCGACGCCCCGCCCGAACTCGTCGTCAACGAGCGCACCACCGTCGCCGTGGCCTACGCCCTGGCCCGCTTCACCGGCCCGGCCGGCGTCTCCGGCCCCCACCCCGGCCTGCAGAACGCCGCCGCCGTCGCCCACAACCTGGCCGACACCGCCACCGGCGACATCGCCGCCCCGCTCGCCACCCCGCCCAACGGCGCCCTCACCTCCACCATGGCCGAGTTCAACACCCTGGCCGACCTGCTCGCCGCCTGCGTCACCGGCGGCGCCTGCGACCAGCTGTTCGACCTCGCCCGCCGCCCCGGCCACGACCGGCCGCACGACACCCTGCGCGCCGCCGTCGACATCGCCCACGACCCCGGCCACAACGCCGCCGACCTCTTCGCCCTCGCCGCCACCACCCCCACCTACCGGCCCGCCCTGCCCGCCGCCCCCGACGCCTGGACCGTCGCCCTGCGCTACGACGGCAACGGCCACGAACTCGACGGCCCCGGCAACCTCGCCTTCGACGCCGACGGCAACGCCTGGGTCACCAACAACTACGCGTACGACGCCGACCCCACCGTCCCGGTCTGCGGCGGCCGCACCGTGCTCAAGTTCACCCCCACCGGCCACGACGCCCCCGGCGCGCCCTACCGCGGCGGCGGCCTGTACGGCGCGGGCTTCGGCATCACCGTCGACGCCCGGGGCAGCGCCTGGATCGGCAACTTCGGCTTCCAGGGCCACGGCTGCACCGTCGACCCGACCGAACTCGAACGCAGCGTCTCGCAGTTCGCCCCCGACGGCACCCCGCTCTCCCCCCGCCGGGGCTGGCGCGCCGGCGGCATCGCCCAGCCCCAGGGCATGGCCGCCGACCGCGCCGGCACCGTCTGGGTCGCCAACTGCGGCGGCGACAGCGTGACCCGGATCCCCGACGGCGACGCCACCCGCGCCCGGGAGGTGCCCACCCCCGCCCTCAGCAAGCCCTTCGGCGCCGCCGTCGACCCCGCCGGACGGCTGTGGGTCAGCGGCAACGGCAACGACAGCGTCCAGGTCCTGGCCCCCGACGGCACCGTGGAGCGGACCGTCACCGGCGGCGGCCTGCGCCGCCCGCTCGCCGTCGCCACCGACAGCAAGGGCTACACCTGGGTCAGCAACAGCGGCATCCTGCCGGTGCCCTGCGCGGACACCACCGCCGACGACCTCGCCACCGCCGCCACCGGCGGCGACACCGGCCCGCGCCCCGGCGCCTCCGTCACCCTGATCGGGCCCGACGGCACCCCGGCCCCCGAACCCTTCACCAACGGCGGCCTGTTCCTGCCCTGGGGCGTCGCCGTCGACGGGGACGACACCGTCTGGGTCGCCAACTTCGGCGGCCACCGCGTCGCCCGGCTGTGCGGCACCGACCTCGCCGCCTGTCCGCCCGGCCACCGCACCGGCCAGCCGATCTCCCCGCCCGACACCGGCTACCCGAGCGACGGCCTGGAGCGCAACACCGGCCTGCAGATCGACCCCTCCGGCAACGTCTGGCTGGCCAACAACTGGCGCACCGTGCCCGTGCAGACCAACCCCGGCGGCCACGAACTCGTCGTCCTGATCGGCGCCGCCGCCCCCGTCCGCACCCCCCTGCTCGGCGGGCCCGCCCGGCCCTGACCGCACCGCCCCGACCACCCCCGCCCCGGCCGTCCGCCCCACCGACGGCCGGGGCCGTCGGGGCGACTACCCGCCGGTACCGGTGACCCGGACGGCCCACCGGGAACACTGCGCCGATCCGGCGCACCAGCGCGCAGCCGACCCGGGAGCCGTCCATGCCGCCGTCCGCCCGCCAGGCCCCCCAGGCCGCCGCGAGCCCGACCAAGCGCGCGGCACTGCGCCGCCTGGGCGAGTGGTGCGCACGCCACTCACTGATCGTCATCGTGCTGTGGATCGTCGCCCTGGCCGGCATCCAGGCCGCCAACAAGACCATCGGCGGCTCCTACTCCGACGACTTCTCCCTGCCCGGCACCCAGGCCCAGCAGGGCCGCGACGTCCTCCAGGCGCACGAGCCGGCCGCCGCGGGCACCAGCTCCCAGGTGGTGCTGCACGACGCCGCGCCGCTGACCGGCTTCCAGCCGCAGATCTCCCAGGCCGTCTCCTCGCTCCAGCAGCTGCCGCACGTCATCTCGGCGCAGAGCCCGCTGCCGCCCCCGGGCCAGCCGGCGCCGCCGAACGGGCCGCTGTCCGCCGACGGGCAGACCGGCTACATCACCGTCCGCTTCGACACCACGCCCGCCCTGCTGGGCACCGACTACCTGGACGGGGTGGACGCGGCGGTGGCGCCGCTGCGCCAGGCCGGGGTGCAGGTGGAGTACGGCGGGCCGCTGGGCGAGCTGGCCCGGCCGGCGCCGGACGACCGCGCCAGTGAGGCGATCGGCTTCGCGGTGGCGATCGTGGTGCTGCTGGTGGGGTTCGGCAGCCTCATCGCGGCCGGGCTGCCGCTGGTCACGGCGCTGTTCGCGGCGGTGGTCGGCCTGGGGGTGCTGGGCCTGATCGCGGCGCTGTCCACCTTCGCGACGGTCGCGCCCACCCTGGCGACGATGATCGGCATCGGGGTGGGCATCGACTACGCGCTGTTCCTGCTGACCCGTCACCGGCAGAACCTGATGGACGGCGTGGACCCGGTGGCCTCCGCCGGGCAGGCGGTGGCCACCAGCGGACGCGCGGTGCTGGTCTCCGGCTGCACGGTGATCATCGCGCTGTCCGGGCTGTCGGTGTCGGGCATCTCCTTCATCGCCAAGCTCGGCGCCGCGGCGGCCGTCACCGTGGTGTCGGCGGTGCTCGGCGCGCTCACCCTGCTGCCGGCGCTGATGGGGCTGATCGGGCCCCGGATGGACCGCTTCTGCGTGCGCCGCCCGATCGCCGAGGCCGGCGGCGCCGAGGGCGCGGAGGGCGGGACCTGGCACCGCTACGCCCGGCGGGTGGAGGCGCACCCCTGGCGCTTCCTGACGGCCGGGGTGGTGGTGCTGGCGGTGCTGTCGATCCCGCTGTTCTCCATCCAGCTCGGCCACATCGACGACGGCGCCGACTCCACCGACTTCACCGACCGGCGCGCCTACGACCTGATGTCCGCCGCCTTCGGCCCCGGCTCGAACGGCCCGCTGACCGTGGTCGTCGACCAGAGCGCCGTGCCCGCCGAGGCCCGGCCGGCCGTGCTGTCCTCGGTGCAGCAGGCCCTCACCGGCGTGCCCGGCGCCGCCAGCAGCACCCCGCTGCAGACCAGCCCGGACGGCGCGGTGCTGTTCGACACCGTCATCCCGGCGACCGCACCGCAGGACCGCGCCACCACCGACCTGGTCAACCGGCTGTCGGACACCGTGCTGCCCGACGCGGTGGCCGGCACCGGCGCGAAGACCTACGTCACCGGCAACACCGCGGCCCAGGTCGACTTCCTGGACATCGTCGCGAGCCGGCTGGCGCTGATCATCGTGGTCGTCGTCGCCCTGGCCTTCCTGGTCATCCTGGCGGTCTTCCGCGGCCCGCTGGTCGCCCTCAAGGCCGCGGTGCTCAACCTGCTGTCGATCGCGGCCTCGTACGGCGTGGTGGTGGCGGTCTTCCAGTGGGGCTGGGGCGGGCCGGCGCTCGGGGTGGCGGGGAAGGTCCCGATCGAGAGCTACGTGCCGATGATGATGTTCGCGATCGTCTTCGGGCTGAGCATGGACTACGAGATCTTCCTGCTCTCCCGGGTGCACGAGGCCTGGCTGCGCACCGGGCGCGCCCAGGACTCCGTCGCCCACGCCCTGGAGATCACCGCCCGGGTGATCACCTGCGCGGCGCTGATCATGGTCAGCGTCTTCGCCGCGTTCATCGTCAGCGACAACATCGTGATCAAGATGATGGGGCTGGGCCTGTCGGTGAGCGTGCTGGTGGACGCGACGATCGTGCGGCTGCTGCTCGTCCCGGCGGTGATGACCCTGCTGGGCGCGGCGGCCTGGTGGACGCCGCGCTGGCTGGACCGGATCCTGCCGCACATCGACACCGAGGGCGAGGGCGAGCAGGCCTGACAGGGCCCGTCTTCGAACCCCCGGCATCGCCCCGCAGGCGAGGGCTCGAAGACGGGCCCTACGGGCCGGGGGCCTCAGGGGCGGGTGGCGGTGACGAGCCAGGCGGCGGTGCGCAGCCGCAGGCCGCCGTCGGGCCGTTCGTGGGGGGCGAGGGCGGTGGCGAGGGCGGCGCGGACGCGGTCGGTGCCGCTGCGGGCGCCCGTTCCGGTGGCGGCCGGGTCGGCCCGGTCGAGCTGTTCGGCCAGGTCGCGGGCGGGGCCGGAACCGAGGAGGTGGTCGGCGGCGTCGGCGGCGTCGCGGCCGAAGTGTCCGTGGGCTTCGACGGGTTCGGTGCGGACGTCGGTGAGGGCGGCGGCGGTGAGGACGCGGTGGATCACGGCGGGGTCGGCGAGGGAGAACATGCCGGGGCCGCTGTGCGGGGCGGCGGTCCGCGGCGGGAGCGGGAGTGCGGCGCGGACCTCGTCGAGGACCCGGACCCATTGGGTGCGGGCGGGGTCGGCGACGCAGACGAAGGCGAGGCGGCCGCCGGGGCGCAGGGCGCGGGCGATGTTGGCGAAGGCGGCGGCGGGGTCGTCGAAGAACATGATCCCGAAGCGGCTGATCGCGACGTCGAAGGCGGCGGCGGGCAGCGGGTGGACCTGGGCGTCGCCCTGTTCGAAGGCGATCCGGCCGGCGGGGCGTCGCGGGTCCCGGTCGGCGGCCAGGGCGCGGGCCCGGGCCAGCATCGGGGCCGAGAGGTCGAGGCCGAGGACCGAGCCGTGGGCGGCGGCCTCGGCGGCGAGGCGGGTGGTCTGGCCGGCGCCGCAGCCGATGTCGAGGACGCGGTCGGCGGGGGCGATCGCGGCGGCGGCGAGCAGGGGCCGGTCGAAGCCTTCGTTGACCGCGTTCCAGCGGTCGTGGTGCTCGCTCCAGTAGCGGCCTTCGTCGCCGTTCCAGGCTTGGGACTGTGCGGTGTTGACGGGTGTGCGCATGGGTTCGCTCCTGTCGGACCACTAGTATGGGCGAGTGCCCATAGCAAGGTATGGGCACTCGCCCATACTGTGCAAGCCCCCTTCCGGAGGACCTGGATGTCACCACGCGGCGTAGCGATCCCCGACGTGCGGGAGCGGCTGTTCTCGGCGGCCGAGCGGGTGCTCGCCCGGGAGGGGCCGGCCGGGCTGACCAACCGGGCCGTCACCGAGGAGGCGGGCTGCGCGAAGGGCCTGCTGTACAACCACTTCGCCGACCTGGACGACTTCGTGGCCCAGCTCGTCCTGGACCGCTTCGAGCGGGTCGCCGCCGAGGTCGCCCCGCTGCCCGGGCGGGCGGGCAGCGGGGACGTGCGGGAGAACGCGGCCGGCGCGGCGCTCGTCCTGCTCGGCGCCGCCGGGCCGGCGGTCGCGGCGGTGGCGCTGTCCCGGCAGGGCGTCACGCAGCGGGTGCGGACGGCCTGGGAGGCCGGCGCGCCCGGGCCGGACGCGATCGAGGGCGCGCTCGCCCGCTACCTGGAGGCCGAGCAGCGCCTGGGGCGGGTTGCGGCCGGCGCGGACTGCGCGATGCTCGCGCTCGCCCTCACCGGCACGGTCCACCACCTGCTGATGCACGGGGACCGGCCGGCGGACGGCCCGGCGCTGGTCCGCCGTCTGGTCGCCGCGCTGGTGCCCGTGCCCTGAGCCCGCGGCGGTCAGGCCGGGTGGCGCAGCTCCACGGCGGCCTGGACGATGTTGGCCTGGTGCTCGGCCTGGCGGGCCACCGGCAGCCAGGCCGGGCGGAAGCGCCGCTGGTAGCGGGCGCACCAGTCCTGCAGGAGGGCGTCGAGGCGGGCGGCGTCGCAGGCGGCGCGGGCTCCGGCGGGCTCGACGGCGCGGCGCAGCAGGGCGGCGGCGCGCACCGGGATGCGGTGCGCCCACAGGTCGATGCCGGCGAGTTTCGCGCGGGTCATGAGCCCCGGGCGCAGCAGGCGCCGGCCCAGGGCCCGGGGGTCCCATTCGTCGGCCAGCTGCCGGGAGGCGGCCAGCGGGGTGCGGGCGGCCCGGAGCAGGGCGGTGTCCTGGTCGGGCAGGTGGGGCAGGGCGGCGGTGAGCAGGTCGGCGAGCAGGGCGGTGCGGGTGCGCAGCCGGTCGGCGCTGGCGGTCAGGCGTTCGGGGGCGTCGTCGGCCGGGCGGGTGTCGCCGAGGCGGTCGCTGGTCCAGGCGGGCACCTCGACGATGACGGTCTGGCCGCCGTGGCGCTGCGGGGCGAACCAGGTGGAGGCCCGGACGCCGCCGGTGTCGTCGGGGCGGCGGGCGGGGTGGGGGGTGAGCATGCCGGTGCTGCTCTCCTGGCGGTCGATGTGGTGGGGCTCCATCAGGTAGACGCCGGGGCCGGACTCGCGCAGCCAGAAGGTGTCGTAGGTGCCGGTCTCGACCGGGATGCCGAGGGCGGCGGCGGAGGTGGCGAACGGGGCGGCGAGGACGGCCGGGTCGCAGGTGGCCTGGACGAAGGTGCCGCCGACGTCCATGCTGTGCAGGGTGAACTGGAGGGTGGGGCGCAGTTCGTCGATCAGGTCGAGCAGGGTGCGGCTCTCCGGGAGGCGTGCGCCGATCGCCGGGGCCCATTCGGGCTGTTCCTCGGCGGCGGGGCGGTAGTAGCCGGCGAAGTACTCGGGCAGGGTGCGGGCGGTGAGGGCGCCGCGGGCGAGGTGGGCGCCGTCGGGGTCGAGGCAGAGCAGGAAGTTCCAGGTCGCGGCGGTGCGCAGGGCGGGGCGGGCGAGGACCCGGTGGGCGAGTTCGACGATGCTCGCGCGGCCGGCGAACTCGTCGGCGTGGGCGCCGGCGACGACCAGGACGTTGCGCTCGGGGCGGCCGGGGCGCTCGGCGCGGCCGACGGACAGCAGGGTGAGCGGGCGGCCGGCGCGGGAGGCGCCGACGGTGCGCAGCCGGCACAGGTCGGGCCGGCGGTCGGTCAACTGTCTGGCGGTGTCGGTGAGTTCGGCGAGTGTGGGGCAGCGGTCGTGGATCAGTACGGCCCTGCCCGCGCCGGTCGTCGTGTCGGTGAGCATGCGGTTCCCCCTGTGGTCGTCTCCCCCGGGCTCGGAGAGTACGACGGACGGGGGCGGAGCGGGAGTTTGTGGCACCCCCCTTGATCTGACATATCATCCGATGATCTTGATGACTGGGAACGGGGAGTTCGGCATGGCCGCGCACATCGGCGCCACCGCACGGGGGTTGGGCATCGGCATCGCATCGGTCGTGCTGGGGGGTGCGCTGACCGCCTGCGGTTCCGGTGCGCTCTCGGACCAGCTGGCCCCCGGTGCGCAGAAGTGGGCGGACTTCAAGACCGTGCTCGCCGACAAGGACACGGTCAAGCGCGCCCTGCCGGACTCCGCGGCGCTGCCCGGCTGGAAGGGCCACCGGCCCGACGTCTCCACCGCGGACGGCACCGACGAGGAGTGCCGGGGCTGCGAGATCGACGGCACCGTGGAGTTCGAGTCCGGCAGCGCCAAGGCCGCCTTCAAGGTCATCACCTTCGGCTCGGCCACCGAGGCGAGCGCGTACCTGGCGACCACCGCGGGCGAGTTCGAGAAGAAGGCCGACAAGGGCGCCACCAAGCTCTCGGTGCCGGCCGTCGGCAACGAGAGCGTCGCCTACACCGCCGCGTCCGGCGGCAGGCCGCGGAACGTCGTCCTGATGCGGGTGGGCACCACCTTCTCGGGCGTCATGGTGCAGGACTCGACGGACACGGCCCGGCTCCAGGCGCTGGCGACGATGCTCGCCCGGCGGGTCGAGCAGGCCGCCGCGGGGCAGCCCGTCGACGCCGCGCTCGACACCCGCTGAGCCGGCGGGCGGGGGCCGCCGTACGGCGGCCCCCGGCGCAGCCGCTGCCGGGCCGTCAGCGGCTGCGTCAGCGGCGACGGGCGGCGTAGGCGGCCGCGCCTCCGGCCGCGAGCAGGAGCGCGGCGGCCACCGCGGCGGCGGTCAGCAGGCCGTCGTCCGGACCGGTGGCGGCCAGCGTCGGAGCGGCCGTCGGGGTCGGGGTCCGGGACGGCGTGGCCGGCCCGGTCGGGGACGGTACGGGGGCGGGGGCCGCAGTGGTCGGGGCGGCAGTCGTCGGGGCGGCAGTGGTGGGGGCGGGGGCCGTCGGGGTCGCCGGGCCGGCAGTGGGCTCGGGCGTGCAGGCCGTGCCGCCGTTCCAGGTGGCGACGGCCAGGCCGGAGAACGGCTCGTCCGGGTAGTGCGGCAGCGGGTGGTCGCTGTCACTGCCGTCGTACTTCTCGCCGACCGTGTAGAGAGCCAACTCGCCGTAGCAGTGCGGCAGGTGGCCGGTGACGTCGAGGGTGTCGCGGTAGTGCTCGCGGGTGAGCGTGACGGTCGCCCAGCCGAGGAAGGCCTGCCGGCCGGAGGTGGCCCAGGTCGGCCCCTGGGTCTCGTAGGAGCCCAGGGAGACGTGGTAGTCGCAGCCGGCGGCCGGCACGCCGGCCAACCGGACCTGGACGACGGCGGACTCGGCGGGCATGGTCGCGCCGGCCGTCCAGTGGGCGCCGCCGTCGACGGAGTACTGGACCGGCGCCCGCCCGCAGTCGGGGGCGGCGTGGGCGGCGGGCGCCGCGACGACGACGGCTCCGGCGCCCAGGGCGAGGGCGGTCAGCGAGAGGGCGGTCAGCGGGAGGGCGGTGCGCGCGGACGGGCGGCGCGGGTGCGGGTGCATCGGGAACTGCTCCTGGCGGGTGGATCGGGTACGGGTACGGGTACGGGTACGGGTTCGGACGCGGGTCCGGGTACGGGAAGGCCGCGGGGCGCTCACCGGGCGTCGGCCGCAGCCGGCGGGGCGGTCGGCGGGGCCTCCGACGCGGCGGCGGCCTCCGGCGCAGCGGCGGGGTGCTCCCGGTGGCCGTCGCCCTCGATGTCGATGTGCGGCAGCAGGCGGTCGAGGAACCGGGGCAGCCACCAGTTCCCGTCGCCGAGCAGGACCATGGTGGAAGGGACCAGCAGGCCGCGCACCACGGTGGCGTCCAGGGCGACGGCGGTCGCCAGGCCGATGCCGAACATCTTGACCACCGGGTCGTCGGAGAGCAGGTAGCTGAGGAAGACCGCAACCATGATCAGGGCGGCCGAGCTGATGATCCGTCCGGTGGCGGTGAGGCCGGCCACCACGGCGCGGCGGTTGTCCCGCTCCCGCAGGTAGCCCTCCCGCACGGCGCTGAGCAGGAAGACCTCGTAGTCCATCGACAGGCCGAACAGCACGGCGAACATCAGCAGGGGCACGTAGCCGGGGATCGGCACGGCGCCGTCCAGGCCGATCAGCCGGGCGCCGTGGCCGTGCTGGAAGACCGCGGTGAGCACGCCGTAGGCGGCGGCGACGGAGACCAGGTTCATCACCGCGGCCTTCACCGCGACCACCGGCGCGCGGAAGGCCAGCAGCAGGAGCAGGCCCGCGACGGTCAGGACGAAGCCGACGACCAGCGGCATGCGCTGCGCGATCCGCGCGTTGAGGTCCGCCTGGGCGGCGGGCGCGCCGCCGACGTGCGCCACCTGGCCGCTGCCGGCGGTGGCGGCGGGCAGCACGTCCGCGCGCAGCCGGCGCACGAGCGCGGCGGTGGCGGGGTCGGAGGGGGCGGTGGTCGGGGTGACCTGCCAGCGGACGGTGCGGCCGTCGGCGGCGAGCGCGGGCGGGCTGACGGCGGCGACGCCCTCGGCCGTGCGCAGCGCGGCGGTCACGGCCGCGGCGCGCGGGTCGGCGGCTCCCCCGGCGGCCGGGGCGGGCAGCACGTCGACGACCTGGAGCGTGCCGTTGGCGCCCGGGCCGAAGGCCGCGGCCATCCGGTCGTAGGCGGTGCGGCTCATGCTCCCCGCGGCCTTGCTGCCCGCGTCGAGCTGGCCGAGGTGGAGGCCGGCGGCCGGGGCGGCGAGGGTGCCGAGCAGGGCCAGGCCGGCCAGCAGCAGGGGCCAGGGCCTGGCCGCGACCAGGGCGGCGATCCTCCCCCAGCCGCGCGGGCGCCCGGCGGAGGCGGGGGCGGCGGGCCGGGGGGTCAGGCGGGCGCCGAGCAGGACGAGGGTCGCGGGCAGGAGGGTGAGGTTCACGCCCAGCGCCGTCAGCACGGCGATCGCGGGGGCGAGCGCCAGGGCGTACAGCAGCGGCAGGCCGCCCAGGGCCAGTCCGGCGAGCGCGGCGACGACGGCGCTGCCGGCGAAGGCGACGGACTTGCCGGAGCCGGCGGTGGTGCGCACGGCGGCGTCCTCGACGCCGACCCCGGCGGCGCGCAGTTCCCGGAATCGGGTGAGGCCGAAGAGGGTGTAGTCGATGCCGACGCCCAGGCCGATCATGGCGGCGATGGTCTCGCCGGCCTCGGGCACGTCCATCAGGTGGCCGGCCAGGCCGAGGACGGGCAGGGCGATGGCGAGGCCGACCACGCCGGCGAGCAGCGGCAGGGCGGCGGCGACGAGGCTGCCGAGGGTGAGGGCGAGGATCACCAGGGCGGTGCCGAGGCCGATGGCCTCGCTGCGCCCGGTGCTGCCCTTGTCGACGGCGGCGGCCAGGTAGCCGCCCGGGGTGACCTCGATGCCGGCGGCGGTGGCCGGGGCGGCCGCGGCGAGCACGGCGTCGGTCGTCGCGGGCGTCACGTCCCGTCCGGAGACGTCGAGTTCGATCGAGAGGTAGGCGGTGTGGCCGTCGGCGCTGACGGCGCCGGCGCCGGCCGGGTCGTAGGGCGTGGTGACGGCGACGACGTGCGGCACGGACGCGATGGCCGCGGCCGCGCTGCGGACGGCGGCGGTGGCGGCGGGGGCGGTGAGCGGGTCGGCGCCGTCGGGGGTGTGCAGCAGGACGGGCTGCTTGCCGGAGGCCGGGGCGGGGAACGCGCGGTCGGTGATGTCCTTCGCGGCCTGGCTGTCGCTGCCGGGGATGGAGACGGCCTCGCTGGTGACGCGCCCGAAGGTGGCGAGGGCGGTGAGGGCGGCGGCGGCGAGCAGCAGCCAGGCCGCGAGGACGCGCTTGGGCCTGCGGGCGCACCAGCGCCCCACAGTGGTGAACATCGGCGGCGGACGGCCCTTCTCGTGCGGCGGGCGGCACGTGAGGGGCCCCCGCCAAACTTATTGCACTCGGCGTGCAACGCGTACACTTGCACTCGCGGTGCAAGAATGTCAACGAGAGGTCGAGGGGCCCACGTGAAACGGACCGAGGCCGCCGCGCCCGTCCCCGACGGGCGCACGGAACGCGGACGGCAGACCCGCGAGAAGATCGCCGACGCGGTGCTGTCGCTGCTCGACGAGAACCAGGCGCACTTCCCCGCCGACAAGGTGGCCGAGCGGGCGGGCGTCTCGCGCCGGCTGGTCTTCCACCACTTCGCGGACATGGCCGAGCTGGCCGAAGTGGCCGTCAACCGGCGCCTGGAACAACTCGCGGCCCAGATCAGGCCGTTGCCCACCGAAGGGCCGCGCGAGGTGCGGGTGGCGGCGCTCACCGAACAGCGCGCGCGCATCCTGGAGGGCGTCACCCCGGCCAGGCTCGCCATCATGCGCCTGGAGAACCCCTCCCCGAGGGTCCAGGAGGCCGTCCGGCAGATGCTGGACTTCGCGCGCCTGCGGCTCACCCAGGTCTTCGCCGCGGAACTCGACCCGCTACCCGAACCCGCCCGCACGGACCTGCTCAACGGCCTGGACGCGGCGACCACATGGAGCACCTGGCACCACTGGCGCGGCTGCGGCCTGGACGTCGGACAGGCACGGCACACCATGGCCGCGACCGTGCACACCCTCCTCGCCGGCGCCGACGCCGGGGCAGGGGCCGACACCGGGGAAGGGGCAGCGGCAGGGGCAGCGGCAACGGCCGGCCCAGACGAGAGCGCGGGCGCGGCCGGATGACCGCGGCCCCGCCGGCCGCGGGCGGCGACCGGCGGGGCCGGGCGGGCGATTCGTCCCACTGCGTCCCGGTTCGCCCCTTGCGGGAGCGGGCACAAGAAGACACATGGGCACACGACGAGGCAGCGGACCGGACCGCGCGGTCGGCGCGGCCGAGGCACGGCGGCTGACCGAGGAGCTGCGGGCGGCGGTGGCGGATGCGCGCACCGCCGCCCTGGTGCTGACCGGCCGGGTGCACGCCGCGTACGGCGGCCGGGTCTGGACGGCGCTCGGCTTCCCCTCCTGGGGCGCCTACGCGATGGCCGAACTCGGCCTGTCCCGGCCGACGGCCTACCGGCTGCTGGACCTCGCGGCGGTGGCCGAGGCGATCGAGGCGACCGTGGAACGCGAGGCCGGGCCCTCGCTCGCACACACCTGGGACTCCTGGCCGGTGCTGTCCGTCCAGGCGGTCGTCGACCTGCGCGGCCGGCTGGCCGAGCTCTCCGACCTGATCGCCGAGCGGCTGGCCCGGGTGCGCGCCGAGGCCGGCGACGCACCGGCGGAGCCCGCCCTGGTCGGCGCCGCCGTCGCCGACGCCGTCACCGAACTGCGCGACCGCCCGGACGTCCCGCCCGTCGACCTCCAGGCCGTCCAGAGCCCCGACGGCCACGACGTCGAGGCCTGGCGCACCGTCGTCGCCCGCGGCCTGGGCGCGCAGCAGCGGCTGCTGGGCGGCTTCCGGGAACTGGGCCTGCTCGCCCTGCGGGTCGCGCCGGGCTACGTCCCGGACCGCGACGCCGAGGGCGTGCTGCACCTGCTCGGCAAGGAGATCGGCAGCACCTGCGAGGAGCTGCTGGCCTGCCGCCGCTACGCGCTGACCGGCGACGCCCGCGCGGTCCAGGGCCGCTGAGGGCGGCGCGCCGAGGGAACCGTCGAGGGAACCGAGCCGTCGAGGCAACCGCCGGGGGGCACCGGCGGTCACGGCCCGGACGGCGGACCCTGCGGAGGGCGGGGCCGGTCCTGCGGCGGGCGGGGCCGGTCCTGGGGCGGGCGGGGCGCCTCGTCTGCGGCCCGGGGGTCCGGGACCTGCGGGTACCGGCCCGGTGCCTGCGCCACGGGCAGGCGGGGCAGGGCGTACGGGTGGTGGTCGCGCAGGAAGCCGACCAGGTGCTCGCGCAGCTCGCAGCGCAGCTCGAAGGCGTCGGCACCGTTCGCCGCCGTGGCGAGCACCCTGACCACGATGGTGGTGGGGGTGGTGTCGACCACCTGCAGGGCGCTGCCCTCGCCGTCCCACAGCTCGTTCTTCGCCAGGAACGCGTCGAACTCCTCCCGCAGCAGGGCGACCGGGGCGTGGTGGTCGAGGTGGAGCAGCGCAGTGCCGGTGATCCGGCTGGAGCGGCGGGACCAGTTCTCGAAGGGGCGGCCGACGAAGTACGACATCGGCATCACCAGCCGCCGCTGGTCCCAGGTCTCGATCACCACCGCCGTCAGGGTGATCTCCTCCACCGTCCCCCACTCGCCCGCCACCACGACCACGTCCCCGATCCGGGCCAGGTCGCCGAAGGCCATCTGCACCCCGGCGAAGACGTTGGCCAGCGTGCTCTGGGCCGCCACACCGGCCACCACGCCGACCAGGCCGGCCGAGGCGAGCAGGCTCGTGCCGATGCCGCGCACCGCCGGGAAGGTCATCAGGACCGCGCCCAGCGTCACCAGCGCCACGATCGCCTGGCCGATCCGGCCGAGCAGGTCGGCCTGGGTGCGGGCGCGGCCGGCCCACACCGGGTCGCGCCGGTGCACCGCGAGCCGGAGGGCGCCGTCCGCGAGCAGCGCCACCACCCGGGCGCACAGCCAGCCGCCTGCGGCGATGGCCAGGATCACCGCCAGGTGGCGCAGCCCTTCGCGGGCGGCGGGCGGCGCGGCGACCCACGGGAGGGCGCCGAGCAGGAGCAGGCACGCCGTCAGCGCCAGGATCGGCATCCGGCACCGGCGCACCAGCCGCGGCACTCCGGTGGTGCTCCCGCGGGCGGCCAGCCGCCGCACCGCGAACTGCGCGATCCGGTCCAGGCCGTACGCGACGAGGAGCGCCGCGGCGCCCGCGAGGACCAGGCGTACCAGACTCCACCACATCGTCCGTTCTTCCCTTCCGCCGTGGGGTCGCCCGCTCGTTTTTCCCGACGGCGCGCGGCCATTCCTGTCCGGTCGGCCCGGTCCGGTCGGCGCGCGCGTACGGCCGTCGGCGCCACCGCGTACGGCGACGGGCCCGGCGGGGAACCCCCCTCGCCGGGCCCGTCGCCGTACGGGTGGTGGTGGCGGGCCGCCGGTCAGGCGCCGGTCAGGCGGGCGGCGTCGAACTCGGCCCAGATCGCCTTGCCCTGACTGTGCGGTTCGGCGCCCCAGCGGTCGGCGATGCGCTGCACGATGACCAGGCCGTGGCCGCCGGGCAGGGCCGGCTGGTGCGGCAGGCGCGGGGCGGGCATGGCCGGGCTGCGGTCGCTGACCTCGACCCGCAGCCGGTCCGCGGCGGCGTCCAGGACCAGTTCCAGCGGGCCGTCGCCGTGCAGCATGGCGTTGGCCACGAGTTCGGCCACCAGCAGGACGACGTCCGCGGCGACGCCGTCGCGGGCGTCCGGCTCGGCGGCGGGGCCGTACCAGTCGCCGAGGGCGTCCAGGGTGAACGTCCTGGCGTGGGCGACCGGTTTGGGGAGCCCTGCCAGGGTCAGCCGCCGGCGCTGGCCGCCGGGGGGCAGCGCGGGCCCGGTCCGGTGGGGATCACCGTCCAGGGTTCCCCGGCTCATCGTCATGTGAGGGCACCCCTTCGGATCGACGGCGGTTGTCGCTTGGTCGGTTTCCCGGCGCTTTCGGGATTATGCACCGGCCCGGGCCCGGGTCGGGTCCGAACGGCGCGGCCCGCGCGGGACCGGCCGCAGGGGGGACCGGGGCCTGCCGGGCTCAGGCCGTCAGGGCCGCTTCGACCGACGGGTGCAGGGAGAACACCGCCTGGGCGCCGGTCAGTTCGAGCACCCGCATGACGGTGGGGGACACCGCGGCCAGGTGCAGGGCCACCCCCTCCTCCGCCGCCGCGAGGCGGGTCTTGAGCAGCAGGTTCAGGCCGGAGGAGTCGCAGAAGCCCACCTGCGCGAGGTCGATCACCAGCGCCCGGGGGCGTTGTGCGACCAGGGCGGTGAGCGCGTCGGCGGCCGGCGCGAGCGTCTCGATGTCGAGGTCGCCCTCCAGTGCGCACACCAGCGCGCCGCCGGCGCCGGGGCGGGTCCGCACCGCGGGCTCCGTCCGGGGCTCGGCGGCCGCCAGGACGGTGTCCCGCCGGTCGTCGTCGGATGGCATCATCGTCGTCCCCTCCATGTCCGTGCCCTCCGACCTTAGGGAGGTCGCGCCCGTCGGCCAAGCAGGGGGGCGTGAACCGGCCCCGCTCCGGGCGGTTTCCCCGCGGCGCACGGTCAGGAGTCCTCCAGGCCCTCGCGCAGGCGTCGCAGGGTGCGGCTCAGCAGCCGGGAGACGTGCATCTGGGACAGCCCGAGGCGTTCGCCGATCTGGGACTGCGTCAGGTCCTCGCAGAAGCGCATCGAGAGGATGCGGCGTTCGCGCTCGGGCAGCGCGGCGACCAGCGGTTTGAGCGCCACCAGGTCCTCGACGAGGGCGAGGTCCCGGTCGTCCTCGCCGAGGCGCTCGCCCAGGGGGCCGGGGCGGTCGTCGTCGTCCGTGCCGGTGTCCAGGGAGCCCGCGGTGTGCGCGTTGGCGGCGGTCATGCCCTCGATCACCTCCTCCGGGGAGAGCCCCAGGCGGTCGGCGAGTTCGGCCACGGTGGGTGCGCGGTCCAGCTCCTGCGCCAGGTCCTCCTGGGCCCGGGCCAGGGTGATGCGCAGTTCCTGGAGGCGGCGCGGGACGTGGACGGCCCAGGTGGTGTCGCGGAAGTGGCGGCGGATCTCGCCGAGGACGGTCGGCACGGCGAAGGTGGTGAACTCGACGCCCAGGCCGGGGTCGAAGCGGTCGATGGCCTTGATCAGGCCGACCGCGCCGACCTGCAGCAGGTCCTCCTGGGGCTCGCGGTGCGTGTGGAAGCGGCGGATCGCGAACCGCACCAGGGACAGGTTCATCTCCACCAGGGTGGCGCGGACGTAGGAGTACTCGCGCGTCCCCTCCTCCAGGGCGGCGAGGCGGCGCAGCAGCACCCGGGTGAGCTCCCGCGCGTCGGCCGGGGCGATCTGCCGCGGGTCGTCGACCGCGGCGAGTTGCGGCGGCAGCAGGCCCTGTGGCCCCGTGTCGGGCACGGCCGGACGGGACGACGGGGCGCCCGTCGACGGATCGGCGGAAACGGGCAGTTCACCAGTGGGCGTGACCATCGGATTCCCTTCCTCGTGTCGGCACGGTCGAACGCCCCGGATACCCGGTGCCCGCCGATCGATGCGGCCTCCCGGGGTGGAGGTTTCGTGAAACCCGTCCGGGAGCGGGGTGGGTGGTCGGCGAACCGCCCGCCCCCCGTACTGTACCTACTGGTACGTACCGTGCCGCGCTCCCGGACGCCGTCAGGCCGTGGGGTGGTGGAGCTTGCGGGCGGCGGTGCGGATGGCCAGCGTGTACGGGGTGTCGAGGGCGCGGGTGGGGGCGTCGAGTTCGTCGAAGGGCACCAGGGCCCGGTGGGTGTCGTCGGTGGCCTGGGTCCAGGCGGTCCAGGCGTTGTGGACGTCCTCGTCGGTGACCGCTTCGCCCTTGGCCTGGAGCAGGACGGCGTAGATGCGGAACAGGTCGTCGGAGCCCGCGGGAGGTCTCGCCTCCGTGGGCAGGCAGTCGCGGATCAGGTCGGCGATCGGGTCGAGGTGGCTCATGGGGACAGTGTGCCGCTGACCAGGGTGCCGGTGAGGAGGATCAGGTGGGCCGCCGCGAAGACGACCGGCACGGCCCGCTCGGTGGTGCCGAGTTCGGTGTAGTGCTTGTGCCAACGGCCGCGGCGGGAGGCGTTCCTGAGGGTGTCCCACTCGTCGGTGTAGATCCGCGCGGCGAGTTCGTCCTCCAGGGCGTTGATGACCTTGAACTTGGCGGCGTTGAGGTCCCGGTAGCTGCGCAGTTGCATCCACCAGGCGACGGAGAGGGTGATGCCGGCCAGCGCCACGGCCGTCGGCACCCACCACGGGGACTCGGAGAGCCGGGGTATGCCGAATCCGATCAGGGTGACCAGGGCGGTCTGCACGGACAGGAAGAAGGTGTTCGCGGTGCCCCGGCGGGCCGAGACGCGGTCGGCCATCTCCACGGCGAGCTTGTAGAGCTCCAGCAGTTCGCTCGGTCGGTCCGGCGGCGGCGGCACGGTCATCGCGGCTCCCTCGGGCGGGCGGGGCGGGCGAGACGGCGGGGACGAACCGTTCGGGCACGGTGGCGCCCCGCCGTCACTGATGCGACGTCACTTCCCTTGCGGCGGGGCGTTCTACCGGCCGCGCGGGACCGGTCCGGCGACCGTGCGGCTCACGGCTCAGGCCGCGGGGACGGGCTCCAGGCGGTAGGCGTCGCCGTGGATGCGGACGCGCCCGGCGGTGGGCGGGGCGAAGTGGGTGCCCAGCAGGAGGGTCCCGGTGTCGGCGAGCGAGGCGAGCAGGTCGTGGCGGGTGACCCGGGAGCGCTCGGGGTCGATGTCGACGCAGGCGCCGACGGCGGGGTGGGCGAGCTGGACGGGGTGGTGGACGCAGTCGCCGGTGATCAGCGCGGTGCGGCCGCGGCTGGTCAGTTCGACGGCGACGTGGCCCGGGGTGTGGCCGGGGGTGGGCAGCAGGCGCAGGCCGGGGGCGACGGCGAGGCCCTCGGCGGGGACGTCGAGGAGGTCGAGCAGGCCGGCCTGCTCGACCGGGAGGACGGAGTCCTCGAACATCTGCCGGCGTGCGTCCTCCATCGGGTATCCGGCCCAGAACTCCCGCTCGGTGCGGGAGGTGAGGTAGCGGGCGCCGGGGAAGGTGGGGACCCAGCGGCCGTCCACGCTGCGGGTGTTCCAGCCGACGTGGTCGGCGTGCAGGTGGGTGAGGATCACCAGGTCGACGGCGTCGGCGGGGAAGCCGGCGGCGGCCAGGCGCTGCTCGTAGTCGGTGTCCAGGTCGTGCCAGGCGGGGTTGGCGCGCTGCTTGCCGTTGCCGATGCCGGTGTCGACGAGGACGCGCAGGCCGCCCACGGTGAACGCGAAGGTGTGGCTGGCCAGGCGCAGCGTGCCGTCCGGGTCGGCGAAGTGGGGGTGCAGCCAGTCCTGACCGGTCACCAGCTCGGGGGTGGCGTCGGGCAGGAGCCAGGGGCCGGTCTCGCGGGGCAGGGCGATCTCGTCGATGCGGTGGACGGTGATGTCGCCGACGGTCCAGGTCGGGGCGGATGCGGATGCGGGAGCGGGGGTGGCGGCGGGGGCGGGCATGGGCTGCTCCTTCGGTGCGGGCGGCGGCCCGGGGGCCGGACCGATCTAAACGCAACGCGTTTGCGTTAGGAAGACGGTAGAACCTACAGTCACCTAAAGCAAACCGTTAGCTTTTGGAAGGGGAGGACCCATGCCCACCGACGACCTCACCCCGCCGGAGGCGGCCCGCCAGGCCGCCCGCGCCGGCGTCCCGCTGCCCGCCGACCGGCACGCCGCGGTCGCGGCCACCGCCGAGCACATCCGCTCGGTGGTCGCCGTCCTGCGGGAGCTGGACCTCGCGGACACCCCGCCGGCCGCCGCCTACCGCGCGGTGCCCGACCACGGCACGGAGGTGGCGTGATGCAGCCGTACGAGCTGTCACTGGCCGCCGCCGCGCGGGAGATCGGCGCCCGGCGCCTGTCCCCCGTCGACCTGGTGGAGTCGGTCCTCGACCGCATCGAGCGCGTCGAGCCCGGCCTCGGCGCCTACGCCGAGGTCACCGCCGAGCGGGCGCGCGAGGGGGCGCGCGAGGCGGAACGGGAGATCGCCCGCAGCGGGCCGCGCGGGCCGCTGCACGGCGTCCCGGTCGCCCTGAAGGACCTGATCGACGTCGCGGGCCTGGCCACCGGGGCCGGCTCCCTGGTCCGCGAGGGCCACCGCGCGGACGCCGACGCCACCGTGACCGCCCGGCTCGCGGCGGCCGGCGCCGTCCTCGTCGGCAAGACCCACACCCACGAGTTCGCGTACGGCCTGGTCACCCCGCGGACCCGCAACGCCTGGGACCGCGAGCGGATCGCCGGCGGCTCCAGCGGCGGCTCGGCGGCCGCCGTGGCCGCGGGCGCGGCGCCCTTCACCCTGGGCACCGACACCGGCGGGTCGATCCGGGTGCCCGCCGCGCTCAACGGCGTCGTCGGCCTCAAGCCCACCTACGGGCTGATCCCCCGCCACGGCGTCACCCCGCTGTCCTGGTCGCTGGACCACGTCGGACCGCTCACCCGCACCGCCGAGGACGCCGCCCTCGTGCTGGCCGCCCTGGCCGGCCACGACCCGCGCGACCCCGCCTCGCTCGACGTCCCCGCCCCCGACCACCGGCCCCACCCGGACGACGACCTGACCGGCCTTCGCGTCGGCGTGCCGCGCACCTACTACTTCGACCGCGTCACCGAGCCGGTGGAGAGCGCCGTCCGCCGGGCCGTCGGACACCTGGCGGAGCTCGGCGCCACGCTCGTCCCGGTCGACATCCCGCTCACCCGCTACATCCGGGCCACCCACTGGGGCCTGATGGTCCCCGAGGCGACCGCCTACCACGAGGCCGCCCTGCGCTCGGCACCCGAACGCTACGGGGAGGACGTCCGCGTCCTGCTGGAGGCCGGGGCACTGATGAGCGCCACGGATCACCTGCGCGCCCAGCGCGCCCGGACCCTGATGCGGCAGGAGTGGGCGCGGCTGTGGGAGCAGGTCGACGTGATCGCCGCCCCGGCCGTCCCGATGACCGCCGTGCCGGCCGGCCAGGAGAGCGTCGAGTGGCCCGACGGCACCACCGAGAGCGTCCCCGACGCCTACGTCCGGCTGTCCGCCCCCGCCAACATCACCGGCGCACCCGCCCTGTCCCTGCCCGTCGGCCACGACCCGGCCGGCCTGCCGATCGGCATGCAGCTGCTCGCCCGCCCCCTGGGCGAACACACCCTGCTGCGGGTCGCCCAGGCCCACGAGCGCACCCACCCGGTCCGCACCCTCGCCCCGGCGGCCGGCTGACGGGCGGGGCGGGCCGGGCGGGGAGCCGGGCCGGGTCGCGGGAGCCGGGCCGGGCGGCCGGGGTGGCGCCGGGCCGGGCTAAAAGCAACGGCTGCGCTTTAAGATGGCCCCATGAGTGGCAGGCAGATGGTGCGCCCCGGCGGGCGCAGCGCCCGGGTCCAGGCGGCGGTGCACACCGCCGTGCGCGAGCTGCTGGCGGAGGCGGGCCGGGACGGGCTGACGGTGCCGATGGTCGCCCAGCGGGCCGGGGTCACCCCCTCGACGGTCTACCGCCGCTGGGGCGACCTGCAGGAGCTGCTGTCGGACGTCGCGGTGGAGCGCCTGCGGCCCGACACCGCGCCGGCGGACCACGGCGACCTGCGGCGCGACCTGACGGCCTGGGCCGAGCAGTTCCTCGACGAGATGGCCTCCCCCGCGGGCCGCGCCTACGTGCGCGACGCCCTGCTCGGCGATCCCGACGGCGGCAACGCCGGCCGGTGCTCGGCCTACGCCGCCGACCAGCTCGACACCGTGTTCGCCCGCGCCCGCGAACGCGGGGAGCAGCCGCCCGGGGTCGAGGAGGCGGTGGACCGCGTCGTCGCCCCGTTGATGTACCGGATCCTCTTCCGCCCGGCCGGGCTCGACGCCGCGTACGCCGGCCGGCTGGTCACCGGTCTCCTCGGCGCCTGACCCGCCGCCGGCCGGGGACGCGCACCGCGCCCGGCCGGGGTCAGCAGGGCCCCCGGCCGTACACCCCGGCCGTGGCCGTCGCCGTCGCCGTCGCCGTCGCCGTGGCCCGCGCCGGCGTGGCCGCTGCCGCTGCCCCGGGGGCCGCCGTGGCCGGGAGGGCCCGCAGGGCCGCCAGGGCGCCCGCCTCGCCCTCGCCGTACTGGTGGGCGCGGGCGGCGCGGACGGCGGCTTCGAGGTGGAGGGCGGCTTCCTCCGGGTGGCCGGTGGCGGCGAGGGCGCGGCCGTAGAGGGTCTGCAGCAGGACACGGCGGGCGGCGGGGAAGGGCGGTTCGGCGACGGCCAGGCCGCGGGCGGCGTGGTGGGCGGCGTCCTCGGGGGCGCCGGCGCTCAGGCACTCCTGGGCGAGGTGCTGGCGGGCGAGGGCGACCAGGTCCGCGCGCCCGGCCCGCTCGGACAGCGAGAGGGCGCGCACCAGCAGGCCGCGGACCCGCGCGTTGGGACCGTAGCGGCCGAGGGCGACGGCCAGGTTCATCAGGGCGACGGCCTGGGCGGTGCCGTCGCCGGCCCGGGCGGCGAGGTCGGGGGCGCGTTCCAGGTGGACGAGGGCCTGCTCGTGGCGGCCCTCCTCCAGCAGGACCCAGCCGAGCAGGGCTCGGGCGCGGGACTGGGCGGCCGGGTCGTCGTCGGCCTCGGCGGCGGCCAGGCCGTGTTCGAGCAGCGGCACCCAGCCGTCCCGGACCTGCCACACGATCAGCGGCCACTGCAGCAGGACCAGGCGCCAGGCCCGGTCGTGCAGTCCGGCCGCGACCGCCGCCTCGACCGCGCCGCGCAGGGTGTCGCGCTCGGCGGTGTACCAGGCGAGCGAGCTCGCACGGTCCGGGAAGGGGCGGACGTCGGCGGGGCGCCGGGTGCCGGGCGGCAGGGTGCAGCAGGGTTCGCTGCCCGGTTCGGCGGCGTCGCAGGCGGCGACCAGGGTGTTCAGCAGGTGGTCGAGCAGGCGCGGCAGCACCTCGTCGTCGATGTCGCCGGGCAGGCTGCGGGCGTAGAGGCGGACGAGGTCGTGGAGGGCGTAGGCGTCGCGGCCGATCTCGACGAGGAGGTGGGCGGTGGCGAGCCGGCCGAGGGCGCCGGAGGCCTCGGCGGGGCTGCAGTCGGCGAGGGCGGCGGCGGTGCGGCTGTCGAGGGTGGTGCCGGTGTGGGTGCCGAGGCGGTGGAACATCCGGCGGGCGGAGCCGGGCAGGTGCTGGACGGTGAGGGCGAGGGCGGCGGCGACGCTGGTGTCCTCGACGTCGAGGATGCCCAGCCGGCCCTGTTCGTCGGCCAGTTCGTCGGCGAGGCCGGCCAGGTCGCGGGCCGGGCCGGTGGCGACGCGGGCGGCGGCCAGGCGCAGGGCGAGCGGCAGGCCGTCGCACAGGCCGGCCAGGCGGGCGGCGGCTTCGGGTTCGGCGGCGACCAGGTCGGCGCCGAGGGTGGCGGCGAGCAGGGTGACGGCCTGCGGCGGTGACAGTTCGGCGAGCGGGACGGGGCGGGCGGCGTCGGAGGCGACCAGGCCGCCGAGCCGGTCGCGGCTGGTGACCAGGGTGATGCAGCCGTCGCCGTCGGGCAGCAGCGGGCGGACCTGGTCGGAGCGGCGGGCGTTGTCCAGGACGATGAGCATCCTGCGCTCGGCGGTCAGTTCGCGGTAGCGGGCGGCCAGGGCCTCGGGGGTCGCGGGCATCTGCTCGGCGGGCAGGCCGAGGCCGAGCAGCAGTTCGCGCAGGACGGCGGGGGTGGAGCGTTCGGGCAGCGGGCTGTGGCCGCACAGGTCGACGAACAGCCGGCCGTCGGGGAAGTCGCCTTGGCGGCGGTGGGCCCAGTACAGGGCGAGGGTGGTCTTGCCGACGCCGGCGCCGCCGGTGACGACGGCGATCGCGCCGGGGCCGGCGGTGGCCCGGTCGAGCGCGGCCAGTTCGTCCTCCCGGCCGGAGAAGCCGCGCGGGCGGCGGGGGAAGGGCCAGGGCGTGGCGCGCGGCGGTCGGAGCGCGGGGGCGGGCCCGGCGGCGGCGGGGACGGGGACGGGCGGCGCGACCGGGGCGGCGGCGGTGACCGGGGCGGCCGGGGTGGCCGGGGCGGGGGTGGGTGCGGGTGCGGGTGCGGCGGTGCCGCGTACGGGCTCCGGGGCGGGTTCGGCGGTGCCGCGTCCGGGCGCCGGGGTGTCGGCGCAGGACGGGCCGCCGACGGTGGGCACCCGCGGCGGCGGGACCCGGCCGGGCCGCAGGGCGGCGGCGTCGGTGCGCAGCAGGCAGTCGTAGGCCTCGACGAGTTCGGGGCCGGGGTCGATGCCCAGTTCCTCGGCCAGGGCCCGGCGGGTGCGGTGGAACCAGTCGAGCGCCTCCGAGCGCCGCCCGGCCCGGCCGAGTGCCAGGACGAGCGCGGTGACCAGCGGCTCGCGCAGCGGGTTCATGGTGGCCTCGGTGGACAGCACGCCGGCCGCCGCGCCGTGGTCGCCGAGCCGGCCGTGGGCGCGGGCGAGTTCCTCGACGGCGGCGAGGCGCAGTTCCTCCAGGGCGTGCGCGGCGCACTGCAGCGGGACGCTGGGGGCGGTGCCGGCGAGTGCGGGGCCGCGCCACAGCGCGAGTGCCTCCTGGAGCGCGGCGATCGTGTCGGCGGGGTCGGGGGTGGACCGGGCGGAGCGCAGGAGGTGTTCGAAGCGGGCGGTGTCCACCGCGAGTTCGGGCACCCGCAGCTGGTAGGCGCCGCCGTCGGTGACCAGTTCGACGCCGCCGTCGGGCGCGCCGTGCGCGGCGAGCAGGGCGCGCAGGCCCGAGATGTGGTTGTGGATGACGGTGCGTGAGTGCCGGGGCGGTTCCTCGTCCCAGAGGGTCTCGGTGAGGCGGTCGACGGTGACCGGCGCGCCGGGGTTCAGCAGCAGCATGGCCAGCAGGCTGCGGCGCTTGGCGGACCCGGTCGGAAGCTCCCGACCGTCCGGGGCCACCGCGGCCACCGAGCCCAGCAGTCGGAAATCCAAGACCCGCCCCTCATTCATGTGACAAGCATATGACGACGGACGGCATGTCGATCACGGGAGCCGCCCGGGCGGCGGGACGCCGCCCGCCGGATGACCGAAGCGTGCGCGGTGATCCGTCCCGGCCGCCAGCCGTCCCGGGCAGTCCGGGACGCTGGAACGCCCGGGCAGGCTCTGACCAGGCATGATGCCGGGCCCCTGGAACGCACGGACGGGACGCGGCGATTCGGCGGAACACCCGGCGGCCACCAGAATGGTGCGGAACATTACCCGGAAGTACAGAGAAAGCGATACCTCATCATGGATCTCGGCGTGCGCTGGAAGCTGCACGGTGACGGGCGCACGCCCGCACCGGGGGCGGTGGTCCGCCCCGACGAACGGCTCTCCTGGCCCCGTACCGCAGGACTGGGCGCCCAGCACGTGGTGGCGATGTTCGGGGCCAGCTTCGTGGCGCCCGTCCTGATGGGGCTCGACCCGAACCTCGCGATCATGATGTCCGGCGTGGCGACCGTGATCTTCCTGCTGGCCACCCGCGGCCGGGTGCCCAGCTACCTGGGCTGCTCGCTGTCCTTCGTGGGCGTCGCCGCGGTGATCCGGGCGCAGGGCGGCACCAGCGCGACGGTGACCGGCGCGGTGTTCGTCGTGGCCGCGGTGCTGTTCCTGGTGGGCCTGGCGGTCCAGCGGTTCGGGGCGCGGATCATCCACGCGGCGATGCCGCCGATCGTCACCGGCGCGGTGGTCATGCTGATCGGCTTCAACCTGGCCCCGGTGACGGCGTCGACGTACTGGCCGCAGGACCAGTGGACGGCGCTGCTGGTGATGTTCTTCACCGGGCTGGCCGTGGTGGGCCTGCGCGGCTTCTGGTCGCGGGTGGCGATCTTCCTGGGGCTGGTCTTCGGGTACGGGATCTCCTGGCTGTTCGACCGGGTCTTCGGGAAGATCCACTCGGTGGACGCGAGCGGGCACATGACCGACCACTGGCGGCTGGACCTGTCGGGCGTCGGCAACGCCGACTGGGTCGGCCTGCCCACCCTGCACGGCCCGTCCTTCCAGTGGTCCGCGATCCTGGTCGCGCTGCCCGTGGTGATCGCGCTGGTCGCGGAGAACGCCGGACACGTCAAGGCCGTCGGCGAGATGACGGGCGCGAACCTGGACGACAAGCTGGGCACCGCGATCTCGGCGGACGGCGTGGCCTCCATGCTCTCCACCGCCGTCGGCGGCCCGCCCAACACCACGTACTCGGAGAACATCGGCGTGATGGCCGCGACCCGGGTCTACTCCACCGCCGCGTACTGGGCGGCGGCCTGCTTCGCCCTGCTGTTCGGCATCTGCCCGAAGTTCGGCGCCGTCGTCGCCGCGATCCCCGGCGGAGTACTGGGCGGCATCACCGTCATCCTGTACGGCATGATCGGCCTGCTCGGCGCGCAGATCTGGACCAAGTCCGGGGTGGACCTGCGCAATCCGCTCAACCTGGTGCCGGCCGCGGCGGGCATCATCATCGGCATCGGCAACGTGACGCTGAAGTTCACCGACACCTTCAGCCTCAGCGGCATCGCCCTGGGCACCCTCGTGGTCATCACCGGCTACCACGCGCTGCGGGCGCTCGCCCCCGCCCACCTCAAGACGCAGGAGCCGCTGCTGGACGAGGGCACCTCCTCGTACGACGAGCAGGCCGCCGAGGGCGGCAGCTGACGGCTCGCGAGGACACGGGCGGAAGTGGCCCCGGGGTTACTTCCGCCCGTGATTCCGCCTGGTTCGCGGGCCCGACGGATGGTCGAATCGCTGCATACGCCCACGCCGACCGTCCGACCACCCCGGGAGAGGCATGTCCGACCTGACCGACCGCCGCAAGCTCGCCTACGGGAGCGTGGCAGCCGCCGTGCTCGCACTCTCCTGGGCCTCGGTGACCCCCAGCAGCGCGGCGGGGCAGGTCCTGTGGACCCCGAACACCGGCAAGGGGGCGTCCTCCTTCGCCGCCGTGCAGTGCGCCTCGGGAAACTTCAAGGTCGTGAACGACACCGCCAAGGGCAAGGTGTGGCGGGCCTACCAGGCCGCCGGGCAGGAACGCTGCGAGACGCTGAGCCCCGACCTGAAGAACGGCGACACCTTCTACCTGGGCTGGTCGTCCAAAGTGGACATCAAGGACGCCAACAGCCGCTACGTCTTCCAGCTGAAGTGCGACCCCAGCACCGACACGGCCAACCACCCGATCGAGATCGACGCGACCAACGGCCGCATCCGGCTCCAGGAGTGGGACACCGACCACGTCTCGCACACCCTGTGGACCGCGCCGACGGCCAACGGCCAGTGGCACTCCTACGCGCTGAAGATCCGCCTGGGCCGCACCGACGGAACGATCGACTTCTGGTTCGACGGCAAGAAGCAGACCTTCACCACCGGCTCGGGCACCTTCAAGGGCACCACCTGGGACGGCAACCGCAACTACCTCAAGTGGGGCTCGTACCACGAGTCCACGGGCGACGCCACGAACACCTTCACCAGCCCGGTGATGGCCACCACGCTGGAGGCCGCCACCGCCGGCTCGTAAGAGGGGCGCGGAAACGTCCGCAGGTCCGGACCGCATGTGGGAGCGGCCCGGGCCTGCGGCATGTCAGGGCTGCTCGTGCTCCGCGTCCCGCTCGCGCGTCCAGCGCAGCATCGCCTTCACCTTGGCCAAGCTCTCGGGGCGTACCGGGGCCGTGCTCTCCGCGACGACCAGCGGATACTGCCGTGCCACCGGGAGCAGCTCGTCGTAACGCGGATCCCCCGGCACGAACTTGTGCCACCCGTCGTAGAAGAAGCCCTCCGGAGCCTTTCCGCCGTACTGCTGCCAGATGGTGACGCCGTCGGCGTCGAGCCTCGGGTGCCCGGTGACGTGGTAGGGCTCGGAATCAGAATGCTCGCTCAAATACCCCTCCAGAATCTGCGCCGCCCCGCAGCTTGCGCGGCAGTACCTGCGAACAAACCGGTCCCACGGGTCCTGCTACTGCTCCGCGTCCCGCTCGCGCGTCTGGCGCAGCATCTCCTTCACCTTGGCCAAGTTCTCGGGGTTGACCGGGGTCTTGCTCTCCGCGACGACCTGCGGATTCTGCCGAGCTGCCGGAAGCAGCTCGTCGTAGCGAGGGTCCCCCGGAACGAACTTGTGCCACCCGTCGTAGAAGAACCCCTCCGGAGCCTTTCCCCCGTACCGCTGCCAGATCGTGACACCATTGGCGTCGAGCATCGGATGCCCGGTGACGTGGTAAGTCTCGGAATCAGAATGCTCGCTCAAAGTAACCCTCCAGAATCTGCGCCGCCACGCGGTCGCCGTAAGTGAATTGGTCCAGCGTTCCTGCAGTCCAGTGATTGAACGCCTCGGCGAAGTACTCGTGCGGCTGGCGGGTGTACGCATCCAAAAGCGGATTGTCGCCGATCCGGTCCAGGGCCTGCTGTCGTGCATGCAGCCACTCCGGCTGGCGACTCAGATTGCCGTAGGCCTCATCGACCGCGTGCCCGAACTCATGGACCGCAACACTAGTGGGTGTCTCGGCAATCGAATTGACCAGGAGTCTACGCTGGCCGGGTACGTACATGCCAGGTATGTATTCCGCCGGTGAAGTGCCCCCCACCGGGTTCACGCCGGCGAGATGGTAGCCGCCCGGAAGCTGCGTGATGGGCCTGGGGCCGATGCTGATCCCGCCGCCCGGCACCTCTTTCAGATGGTCCCAGACCTTGTCGAGGATAGGGCCCGGCACAAGTGCCAGCTCCGTTTCCACCTTCGCGATACTCGGGTGATCCTCAACGTACTCAAGCGGCAGCTTCCCGGGCATCGGCAGCTCGACTGGCTTGGCATGCCTCGGGCCGCGTGGAACGTTCTCGCCGGGGCGTCCGCGTGGCCCTGCCGCGCCGCCGGCAGCGCCGACGACGACGTCGAGGGGCATGACGGGCCCGGTCTTGAACTCGGCGTCGTAGCCGACACTGAGGCCGGCGCCGGTGATCATGCGCCCGGGGACGGTGTCGGCGGCGTTGGCGGCCTTGGCCAGGCCAGCGAGGACGACCGACGCGCTCTCGGCGCGCTCGGCGGCGTTGACGACGACGCGGCCGCCGGCGCCGAGCCCGCCGCCGGCCGCACCCATGATGCCGCCGGTCTCGGCCGAGTCGGCGGCCTCGGTCAGGCTGTAGCCCCCGTCACCGAAGAACTCCACCCGAATCGGCTGAGCCACGGCAACGTCCACGGCGATCGCCTCGACCGCACCGAACACGGCACCGACCAGAATCGTCGCCGCGATCGTCGCCACGACCTCGGAGACCGCGACACCGACCGACGCGGCGGTGGCGACGATGCCCGCGGCGGTGGCGACGGCGATGTCCGCCGAGATGCTGAAGGTCACGAACGCCAGGGCGCCACCCACGAGCAGGGTGCCGCCGACGATCGCGGCCTCCTCCTCCAGCTTCTTGATCGCCTTGTCGACCTCGTGGGCGAACTCCCGCAGCGCCTTGGCCAGACTCCGGCACGCCTCCGCGGTGTCGGGCAACCAGCCCTTGCCCTTGCCCGCACTGTCCTTGCCGCCGTAGTACCGGCCCCAGAACGTGCCGAAGGCGTCGATCGCCGGGCCGTGGTTGTTGGCCACGATGGCGGCCGCGGCCTGATTGGTCGGCGCGGTGACGTTGTCGATGGCCGTGGCCATCGCCTCCCACGCGTCGGCGACCTTGCGCAACTTGTCCGGGTCCGCATCCGGCCACCACATGCCGGTGACCTTCTGGACGGCCTTCGCGACCGTGGACTCACCCACAGGCCGGCCCGAGGCAAGGGACGGGACGGGTCACGACAGCAGGTTCTTGGCGTGGTCGTCGGCCCCGGCATGGTTGTCGGCATGCGCGCGCAGCCCCGCGCCGATGCTGCCGAGCCCCTGGACCAGGACGTCCAGCGCCGAGAGCACCTTGTCGTGCGGACCGTTGTACGCCGTCGCGAACTCGTTGCCCTGCTTGTCACCACCCCACGGACTGCCCGCGTCGGCCAGACTGCGCTTGAGCGTGTCGAGCGCCGTCTTCAGCGCCTTGCTCTGGTTCTCGAAGGTCGGCGCGGCGTCCGTCAACTCCCCCGGCCGGACCTTGAACTCCGGCCCACCCGCCTTCGCCCCGTCATCCGCCATGGTGCCCCCGCGCTGTCTGTCGACTGACCAGTCCCGTGGTCAGACTGACCAACGAACTGGCGAGGTTTCAGTTCTGGAGCGTGACATCGATCACGCCCGCAGGCCCGGACCGCCTACGGAGGCGGTCCGGGCCTGCGGCATATGAGGTTCAGACCGAGCCGAACTCGCCACCACGGACAGCAGCGACGAACGACGCCCAAGCCGCCGTGGGGAAGACGAGAGCGGGCCCCTGGGGATCCTTCGAGTCACGGACCGGGACCAGGCCGGGGAAGTCAGGAGCCACCTCGACGCAAGTACCACCGTTGTTGCTGTAGCTGCTCTTGAACCATGCGGCGTCGGACAGGTCTACACGGGGAATCATGACGCTCCTCTCAGACTTCGCCGAACTCCCCGCTGCGGACAGCAGCGACGAACGACGCCCAGGCCTCGGCCGGGAAGATCAGGGCCGGACCGTCCGGGTCCTTGGAGTCACGGACCCTGCCGGGGTGTGCATCATCCACCTCGATGCAGCCGCCCCCGCCGTTACTGTAGGTGCTCTTGCGCCACTTGGCGCTCGCCAGATCCACGCGGTCGGTCATGGCATTCCTCTCAGACTGCACCGAACTCGCCGCTGCGGACAGCGGCAACGAACGACACCCAGGCCTCGGCGGGGAAGAGCAGGGCCGGCCCCTGCGGGTCCTTCGAGTCGCGAACCGGAGTCAGGCCAGGGAAGTCGGCAGCAACCTCGACACAGTCGCCCCCGTTGTTGGAGTACGAGGACTTGATCCAGGAAGCGCCGGACAGGTCTACGCGGTCGGTCATGATTGGAGTTCCTTTCGGGCCCTGCGGATCATCTCCTGGGATGCGGCCTTCGGCAGCGCCTCCACCAGGAGCTGATCGTAGTCACTCTCCCATCCCGCAACTGTTGCACGTGACCGCTCTAGGTGACCCCTCGCCGTCGATTCCGCGTAGCCCACGACCGTGTGGTCGGGGAGGTTCAACAGAACGACCGGCAGTGTGAACGCAAGGTTCTCCCCCATGCTGAACGGGGCGACCTGTACGGTGATGTTCGGGCGCTCGGCCAAGCCCTCAAGGTGCCTCAGTTGCTCGGCCATGACCTGCGGTCCACCGACGGGACGCAGCAACACCCCCTCCTCAACCACCGCGTGAAGCGCAGGCGGGCTCTTCTGGCTGAAGATCTCCTGACGCAAAGCCAGGTAGTCGGTGCGTTCATCGG
Organism: Kitasatospora sp. NPDC096140; assembly: GCF_040303045.1. NCBI lineage: Bacteria > Bacillati > Actinomycetota > Actinomycetes > Kitasatosporales > Streptomycetaceae > Kitasatospora > Kitasatospora sp. NPDC096140. The sequence continues at coordinate 253,164 of NZ_JBEOUW010000002.1, read as the reverse complement.
CCTCGACCTGTGTGATCGCACCACGCCTGACAGCTGCCTGCGCCAGCGCCCTTGCATACCCAGGAGTCTGGAGGAGGCCGGGAACGATGACCAGGCCTACCGTTCGCAACCGTCGACATCGAGCTTCGGCGTCGGCGAACTCGGCGAATCCTTCCAAGAGCGCTGCCCGGCTGAATCGCCGCCACAACTCGTAGAACCGCTGGCCTGTTCCGAACACCTCATCAGCCTTAACAGCCAATGACCGTGTTGGGGAACGCTTCCCGTTCTCGACATATGAGATGTGTGCACCCGAGTATCCCAGGCGCCCGGCCGCCTCGGTCTGCGACCAGCGCTTCGCCCGTCGTGACCTGCGAAGCTCCTGACCGAAGCGGACTTGCGGTGACACCTGAGCATCAACATCGGCTTCAGCCATGATCCTTCGACTCCTTCACACGACATTGCTGTCAAAGGTAAGACGCTGGCAATCGTAAGGGCGATCGCGCCATCATGGCTACAGCCGGTGATTTACCGGAAGCGCAGCGCGACTCCTGGAGACCCTATGCCTGACGCGCAGAGACCCGACCCCCTGTTCCAACTCCACGAGGTGGTGCGGGACTTCAGCGACTCGGGGAACGGGAAGCCGAGTGAGGGCGTCTTCGTGGAGGCCGTGTTCGGCAAGGCGGTGCTTCGGCCGCTGGGGGCGAGCGGGCCCCAGCGGCGGGTCCCCCTCTCCGCGATCCGGTCGCTGGATCCGCGGGAGTTCGCGCCGGGCACCTGCGGGAGGCCGCGGCGTCGGCCGTTCGACGGGTGGCCGCTCTCGTCCGACAGCAGTTCCTCATACCTGGAGCAGAGTTGAGCACGTCGCCCCGCCTCGTCAGCAAGCCCCCCGGACGGCGATGGGGCCACCAGGCCTTCGTCCTGCGGGAGGATCCCGGAGGGTCGGGCGACTTCTTCGTCCTCCTGGTCGATTCCGTCCACCACGACGGGCTGACGCTGCCCGGCGGCTCCGCCGAGCAGGACGAGCTGCCCCATCTCGCGGCCCGCCGTCATCTCGAAACGCAGACCGGGCTCGTCCTACCGCTGCGCACCATCCTCACGGTCGACTACTCCCCCGCGACCGATAATCTTCCCGAGGGCCTGGACTTCGTCTACGCAGGCGGCGTGGTGACGCCCCGGCAGGCGGGGGTCGTCCGCCCGTACCAGCCTCCGCAGGGCGTCCGCGCCCTGCACTGGGTCGCCCAGGCCAAGCTGCACCGGGTCATGGCCGATGACCAGTACCGCCGTGTCGAGGACGCCTGGGACGCCTGGGAGCACGGCGCCGGCCTCCCGCTCCTCATCCGGGGCGTCCCGGTCCCGGTCGGCTGACCGGGGGCCCGGGCCGGCCCCGGCCGGGCTCACGGCAGCCAGTGCACCGGGGTGACCTCGCGGAGGTGGACGAGGATGTCGAAGGCTTCGGCCAGGGAGGCGACGGCCAGGTGTTCGGCGGCGTCGCGCTCCGGGGTGTAGACGCCGCTGATGACACGCGCTTTCGCCGGCCCGTCCCACCGGCTGCGGGCGTCGTCGTGGCGCAGGTCCAGCCAGCGGGCGGGCCGGTCCGGCTCGCCGAGCTTCGCGTCGACCAGGTCCGCGCCCGGGTCGGGGACGAGCGCGATGCCGAGGTAGCCGTGGTGGAAGCCGATCGCCGCGGAGACGTACTGCCCGCCGTGGTGCTTGCGCAGCAGGCTGCCGACGGTGGCCTGCGGGCCGCGCTCGGGTGCCAGGCCCAGTACCGTCTCGGCTGCGGAGGTGTGGGCGATGCCGTCCCAGTAGACGGTGCGCAGGCCGGTGCCGTGCTGGAAGTCGGCGATGATGTCGGCCCCCACCTCGGCTTCGCCGGCGTAGGTGCCGCGGCCGGCGACGCTGCGCTCGTGGAACTCCAGGATCAGCCGCATCCGCGCCAGCACGTCGTGATCACCGCCCGGGAGGGATTCGACGAGCGCGAGTGCGTCGCGGGCGTGTTCGGCGAACGGCCGCCCCGGGTGGACTCCCTGCGCGCGCTGCACGTGTTCGTCGACGGCGTGGGCGGTGCGGATGGGGTCCAGGTGGGCCGCCAGTTGCGCGAGCCGCTGCGGCGCCGACGCGCGCACGTGCTCCAGGACGGCGTCGTAGTCGGCGGGCGCCGCCTGGGCCGGCTTCACGCCGATGATCCGGACCGGGTCGTCCGCGTGGTCGCGGTTGAACGCCCGGATCCATTCCAGGGCGCCGGCCATCTCCTCGGTGCGCCACGGCCGCCAGGCGCCGGCCAGCGCGGAGGCGGCCGTACCCTCGCCGCCGCCCACGTAGGCGTCGAGGGCCGCGGCGGCACCGGCGCCGTCCTGGACGGCCAGTGCGCGGAAGCCGTGGTCCCGTACCAGCCGGCGGAACAGCTGGTCCCGTACGCCGAAGGTCTCCCGGGAGAAGCGCGTGGACTCCCCGATGCCGACCACCGTCGCCCCGGCGGCCAGTCGTCCGGCGATCTCGTCGAGCTCGGCGTCGGCCAGCGGGAGGACAGGGGCGCTCTGACGGTCTGTCGGGTCGGCCTGGTGAGGGGCGGGGTGGCGAAGGGGTGCGGTGTCGTTCGGCATGCCGCTCAGCCTGGTTCCTCAAGCTGACTTGAAGTCAAGCCCCGATCCGGTTCGGCCCCGGTTTGCCCCTCCCCCAGGGGCAGGGGGCACAGTGGCCCGCGTGCCAGAGGAACTGATCACCATCGGGGAGCTCGCCGCCCGCACCAGGCTGAGCGTCAAGGCCCTGCGGCTGTACGACGAGCGGGGGCTGTTGCGGCCCGCCGTCACCGACCCGTACAGCGGGGTGCGCCGTTACGGCCCCGGGCAGGTCGAGCGGGCCCGGCGGATCGCGCTGCTGCGTGCCGCCGGGCTGCCGCTGGCGCCGATCGCCGCCGTGCTCGACGCGGGCGGCTCCGAGGGTGAACAGCTGCTGCTCGCGTACTGGCGCGAGCAGGAGGACGTGCACGCGGCCCGCCGGGAGGCGGTGGGCTACGCCCGAGCAGTGCTGACCGGAAGGACCCCGACCGTGTACGAGATCAACGAGCGTGACGTGCCCGAGCAGCAGGTGCTGTTCGTGCGGCGGCACGTGGGCGCCGCCGAGCTGCCCGGCTTCCTCGCCGAGGCCTCACAGCTGCTGTTCGCGCGGCTGGAGCAGGCCGGAGCCTGCCTGTCCGGGCCGCTGTTCGCCGTCTACCACGGCCTGGTGTCCGAGGACTCCGACGCCCTGGTCGAGGTCTGCGCGCCCACCGGGGCCGCCCTCGAACCGGAGGGCCCCTTCGGGCTGCGCGTCGAGCCCGCCCACCGCGAGGCGTACACCGAACTGACCCGGCGCCAGGGCGACTTCGCCACGATGGCCGCCGCCCACGACGCCGTCGCCGCCTGGCTCGCCGACCACGGCCACGAACGCGCGGGCTCCGACCGGGAGGTGTACCACCCCAACTGGGCGACCGCCGCCCCGGACGAGCACGTGGCGGACGTCGCCGTACCGCTGGCTCCCGCCGGGTAGCGGCCCGGGACGGCGACGCCGCGACCTAGGGGGCGACGGCGCCGAGCGAGGCGAAGAACGCGGCGTCGAGCGGGTGTTCCCACGAGGCGACGGCGACGAAGGCCCCCCGCCAGGCGAAGCTCGCGCACGACACGCGGCCGTCGGCGGAGCGGCGGCGCCGTGCGGCGACGGCGGCGCCCTCGACCACGACCGGCGCGGGCGCCTCCTCGACGAGGTCGAGCCACTCGGGCCGGTCCCCCCGCCCGAGCAGGTTCCTGACCGCCGCGTCCGTCTGGTCCCGTACGGTCGACTGCGCGAAGACGACGACCGGCAGCGCGCGCCGGCCGCCGTGCGCGTAGGAGTGGACCAGGGAGTCCGCATTCCGGCCCGTCCCCCCGCGGATGATCATTCCCCGGCCCTCCGCCCAGCCGGGGATCCCCACTGTCTGATCGGTGGTCATTCTGCCGCCTCTCCTCCGGACGGGTACGGGCGCGGCGGCCGCCGGAGGCCGTCCGAGCTCGCCGCCGCCGACCCACGAGCTGCCGTAGCAGGATAGGGGGACCGCATGCCGTGCGATCCGTCGAAGGTTCGACGACGGCTGAAACGATGCGCCCGCCGCCGGGCGCGAGCGGGCGTGGGCGACGCCTGCCGCGACGCCTGCCGCGCCGCCTCCGCCTGCAGGTTTTCTGGACTTGAGGGTCCAATTCCTGCTGCCTACCGTGCTGTTCGTTCCCTCCCGGACGAGCCCGCACAGGAAGGCGGTCACCCCATGCACGCGATCAGGATCGAGGAGCACGGCGGCCCCGAGGTCATGCGCTGGACCGAGCTGCCGGACCCGGTGCCGGGCCCCGGCGAGGCGCTGGTGCGTCTGGGGGCGGCCGGCGTGAACTACATGGACGTCGGCGCCCGTACGCAGGGCACCGGCGGCTGGGCGGCGCCCGCCGTGCTGGGCGCCGAGGGCATGGGGTACGTCACCGCCCTCGGTCCGGGGGTGGACGGCCTGGCCGTCGGCGAGCGGGTCGCCTGGTTCTACCACCCGGGCAGCTACGCCGAGTTGCTCGCCGTCCCGGCCGCCTCCCTGGTCAAGGTGCCCGACGGCGTGCCGGACGAAGTCGCCGGTGGTGTGCTGATGCAGGGCCTGACCGCCAACCACCTGAGCACCGAGACCTACCGGATCGGCCCGGGCGACACGGCGGTGGTGCACGCGGCGGCCGGCGGGGTGGGCCTGCTGCTCACCCAGCTGGTCAAGGCCCGCGGCGGGAACGTGATCGGTCTGGTCTCCCGCGAGGAGAAGGCCGACGCCGCCCGGCAGGCCGGCGCCGACCGGGTGCTGGTCCACTCCGGCGCCGGATTCGAGGAGGCCGTACGGGAGTTGACCGGCGGCCGCGGGGCCGACGTCGTCTACGACGGCGGTGGCGCCGACACCTTCGCCTCCTCGCAGCTGGCCCTGCGCCCGCACGGGGTGCACGCGTACTACGGCCCGTTCATGGGCGTGCCCACGCTGCGGCCCACGGACCTGCCCAACAGCATCCTGCTCACCTACCCGGTGGTGCACCACCACGTCGCCACCCGCGAGGCCCTGGTGCGGCGCAGCGGGGAGCTGTTCGACCTGCTCCTGGACGGGCGGCTGACCATGCGGGTCTCCGGCCGTTACCCGCTGGCCGAGGCGGCCCGGGCGCACGCGGACATCGAGTCCCGCCGTACCACCGGCAAGCTGATGCTCCTCCCGTGAGGGGCCCGCGCTGCGCGAGGATCGGACCCGAGGACCAGGACGACCAGGACGAGCAGGACGACCAGTACCGGGAGGGCACGTGCCGTTGACCCGCAAGGGTGCCGCGACCAGGCAGCGCATCGTGGAGGGCGCGGCCGGGCGGATCCGCGAGGAGGGCGTTTTCGCGCTGCGGCTGGAGGACGTCATGGCCCGCACCGCGACCAGCAAGAGCCAGCTGTTCCACTACTTCCCCGGTGGCAAGGACGAACTGCTGCTGGCCGTCGCCCGCCACGAGGCGGCCCGGGTCCTCGACGACCAGCAGCCCGAGCTGGGCGCGCTCACCTCCTGGGCGGCGTGGCGGCGGTGGCGGGAGAAGGTCGTCGCCCGTTACCGCGCGCAGGGCGTGGACTGCCCGCTGCACGTGGCGCTGTCCGAGCTGGGTTCGGCCACCGGCGCGGCCCGGGCGGTGGCCGGCGAGTTGCTGGCGCAGTGGCAGGGGCAGCTCGCGGCGGGCGTGCGGCATCTGCAGGGGGCCGGCGAGGTGGACCCGGCGCTGGACGCCGAGCGGGAGGCCGCGGCGTTGCTGGCCGGGGTCCAGGGCGGGGTGCTGATCCTGATGACCACGGGTTCGATCGCGCCTTTGGAGGCCGCCCTGGACGTGGGTCTCGACCGGCTGCGGGCGGCCCGGCCCGGTGCGGCCGGCTGAGGGGGGCCGCACCCCCGCCGTTGTGGGAAGCCCCACAGACAAAGGCCGCTTCAGGCCCTCGGGGTGACGAGGGTCACGCTGTGTGTGCGGTTCGGCGCCGCTGTGGCGGCTGGGCGGCGCTCGGCCCCGGCAGGACTGGGAATGCCTTGGATCGGCACGGTCGGAGGTCCTGTCCGCTTCGGGACCAAGGTCATCAATCCCTTTGACCTTGGACCTCGTGGTGACCCTGGCCGACCGGGGCAACCCTGGACGGTCGCCCGGTGTGATCGGGCGATGGCGCCGTCCGACGTGGGCGGCGTCGTTCCCCTGCCGTCTACCCGGCGCACGGGAGCGGGCCCCGCCCGCCGCCGTACGCTCCGGAGGACCCCAAGCCCATGTCCCAGACCATCGACAACGCCCCGTATACCGCCTTCCACCGAAGGCTGGCGCTCGCCTGCTCCGGCGGGCCGCTGCTGGACGGCTACATCCTGAGCATCGTCGGCGTCGCCCTGATCGGGATGCGCCCCGACCTCGGGCTGTCCACCGCCGAGGTCAGCCTGATCGGCGCCGCCGCCCTGGTCGGCATGTTCGTCGGCGGCGCGCTCTTCGGCGTGCTGACCGACAAGATCGGCCGGGAGGTGATGTACACCGCCGACCTGCTCGTGATGGTCGCCTGCTCGGTGCTCTCGTTCTGGGTCGACCAGGTGTGGGCGATCGCCGTGCTGCGCTTCGTGCTCGGCATGGCCGTGGCCGCCGACTACCCGATCGCGACCTCACTGCTCGCCGAGTGGCTGCCCGCCAAGCACCGGGGCCGCCTGCTCGGCCAGCAGATCGTCGCCTGGTACGCGGGCTCCGTGCTCGCCTACGTGGTGGGCTACCTGTTCCTGGAGCTGGCCGGTCCGGGCAGCTGGCGGTGGATGCTGGCGAGCTCCACGGTGCTGTGCGTGGTCTTCCTGGTGATCCGCCGCGGCTCGCCGGAGTCGCCGCGCTGGCTGGCCGCCAACGGGCGGGTCGGCGATGCGGTGCGCGTGGTCGAGAAGCACCTCGGGGTCCGGGTCGACGGCCGCGAGCTGATGCCCGATCCGGCCGAGCGCGGCCGGCCCGCCGGGCTGCGCCTGCTGATGACCCAGCCCTACCGGCGCCGCACCCTGTTCTGCGGCCTGTTCTTCCTGTTCCAGGTCGGCCCGCTGTTCGCGATGCTCACCTTCGGCCCGCAGATCCTGTCGTCCTTCGGCATGCCGGGCGGCACCGTCATGGACACCCTGGGCACCGGGCTGATCAGCCTGGTCTTCCTGCTGGGCTGCTACCCGGCGCTGCGCCTGATCGACAGCCGCGGCCGGCGCCCCGTCATCATCTGGTCCTTCGCGCTGATGACCGTCCCGCTGGCCCTGCTCGGCGTGTGGCCCACCGCCCCGGCCGCGATCGCCCTGACCGCGCTGTGCGCGTACGCGTTCCTGTGCGGCGGGCCCAATGTGCTCGACTGGACCTACCCCAACGAGCTGTTCCCCACCGAGATCCGGGCCACCGCCGTGGGCGTGGCCACCTCGGTCAGCCGGATCGGCGCGGCCGTCGGCACCTACCTGCTGCCGCTGTCCCTGACCGGGCTCGGCACCGGCCCGACCATGCTGATCGCCGCCGGCACCACCGCGCTCGGCCTGCTGGTGTGCGTGCTGTGGGCGGAGGAGACCCGCGGCACCGCACTGGGCGCCTCGCCGGCCGCGTCCGCCGAGGCCGCCGGGGCCGCCAGGAGCGCGGCGTCGGGCGTCCCGGCCCAGCGCGTCCCCCAGCCGGTGCGCTGACGACCGGTACATGAACCGACGGCGCCGCCCGGGATCCTCCCGGGCGGCGCCGTCCGTACTCAGCGGTCGAGGTGGAAGGTCAGCTCGATCTCGGTCGCGCTGCGCGGAACGCCGTGGACGAAGCCGCCGGCGGAGCGGAAGTCTCCGGTTCCTCCGGTGATCGCGACGTCGAACTCGCCCAGCACGTGGTCGGCGAAGGACTGGAGCCCCTGCGTGGTCAGCTGCCCGCCGGGCAGCGCGGTGGTGACCTGGCACTGCGCCTCACCGGCGCCGGGCCTCGCGAGGAAGGTGACGGTGCAGGCACCGCCGCCGTGTCCGACCTTCTCACCGTCGCGCAGGAGGTCCTCGGCGAAGACGATCTGATCGCCCTGGCTGGGGGCGTCGCCCGTTCCCAGGTGCAGCAGGCTTTCCCTGGTCACCTGAGCGAGCAGCGTGAAGGTCTTCTGCTGCCCGGACGGGCCGTGGTCGGCGGGAGGCCCGGCGGCCACGGCCGACGGGCCGCACAGCAGGACGGCGGCCAGAGTGCCGGCGGCAGTCGGGCCGAGATCCTTGAAACGGGACATGTTGCCTCTCCCGGCTGATTCGCGGGCAGCGGCCGGTGACCGGGTGTCACCTGGCATCCGATCTGCCCGGGCCCGTCCCACAGTGCGGTGGACGAAGGGGCGCGGCGCTCTCTGCTCGTCATCCGGGTGACGGGGCCGTGAGCCGCTGCGGGTCCTGCCCTGACCGGCCGCCGGTCAGGGCAGGAGCAGGGCGCGGGCGTTGTCGCGGACGGAGGCCAGCCAGGCCGGGCGGATGCCGGGGATCCGTTCCAGGGCCTGGAGGAAGGTGTGGTCGAGCGGCAGGACGGGGCGCCGGGGGTGGGGCGGCAGGGGGTCGTCGCGTTCGACGCCCGGGGGCAGGCCGCCGGCGGTGGGCCTGGTGGGGTGCTCCTGGTGGAAGGCGAGGTGGCGCCAGAACCCGAGGGCCAGCGGGGCCGCGACCACCCCGGGGGGTGTCGGCCAGGGCTCTGCGGTCTGCGGGTGCTGCGGGACGACGGCGATGTCCGGCAGGGGCTCGGGCAGGGGCAGTCCCGGGCCGGCCAGGACCGCCCGCTTGGGCGGCCGCCCCGCTGGGAGGGCGGCGAGGAAGCGGCGGAAGGCGTCCGCGAGGGGCCCGTCGGGGACGGTGACGGGCGAGCCGTCCGCGGCGGCGACCAGGTGGGCCAGTGTCACGGAGAGCTCCGACTCCCAGCGCGGGTCCCACTCCCCCTGCAGGTCCAGCAGCGGGGTGCCGCGCCGCTGTTCGCCGAGCTGCGCCCAGTCGGCGACCGGACGGGCGGGGCCCACCGCGACGGGGCGCACCGCGGTCGGCTCCAGCCAGGTCGCCTGCCACAGCGAGCAGTCGTCGACCCGGGTGGCCACCTCCCGGCCGCAGCCGGCGCAGGCGAGGTTGGGGCCGTCCCGGCCGTCGAGGCCGCAGCAGAAGCCGGCGTTGCGCTCGGGGACGAGGAGGGTGCCGACGGCGTCGCCGGGGGCGATCACGATCGGGCGGTGCTGCCGGTCGGGGCTTTCGTCGACGGCGTAGGTGCCCGCGTCCATCAGGACGGGCATGGGGTGGCCGTTGCCGTAGATGTGGCCGGCGTAGAGGGGGAAGGCGGCCCGGGACAGCGGGGTGGTCAGCGCGGTGCCGCAGCCCTCGCAGGTGAAGACCTCCACGTACGCGCTCCCCCGTCCCCTCCGGCCCGTCGCGGCCCGGCACTGACATCGACACCGGCACCGGCACCGGCACCGGCACCGGCACCGGCACCGGCTGACGAGTATCGCGGGCCGGGCGGCCGGGGCCGACGGATTTTCGGCCCCGCCGCCGGTCGGCTTTGTCAAGCGCGCACCGCGGCCGCTCCCGCAGCAGTACCGTCGACCCCTCAACGACCGTCCGGATACGGTGTATTGGAGGCGAGCGACGGTGACCGAGGCGAAGCCCGGGGACGACGGCAGGTCCGGCGCGGAGGGCGGTGTGCTGCACGAGCGCGAGGCCGAGATCCGCTCGGCGGGGCGGGCGATCGAGGCGCTGACCGGGCCCGTCGGCACCGAGGTCGGGGAGCTGCTGCTGTACACGGGCGCGGCCGGGCTGGGCAAGACGGCGGTGCTGACCGAGGTGCGGCGGGCGGCGCGGCGCGCGGGCTGCACGGTGCTGTTCGGCCGGGGCGGGCAGAGGCAGTGCCACGAGCCGTTCCACGTGGTGCGCCAGCTGGTGCGTCCGGTGCTGGCGGCGCTGTCCGACGAGGAGCGGGCCCGGGTGTTCGGGCCGTGGGAGGACGTCGTCGGCCCGGCGGCGGGGCTGGCGGCGCCGCGCGGGCAGCTCGACCCGCAGGGGGTGCGGGACGGGCTGGACTTCGTCCTCACCCGGCTGGTGCAGCTGCGTTCCCCGGTGGCCGTGCTCGTCGACGACCTGCACTGGGCGGACCCGGAGTCGCTCGGCTGGCTGGCGGGCTTCGCGGTGCGCGCCCGGGAGCTGCCGGCGCTGCTGGTGCTCGCCTGCCGCGACGAGTTCCCCGACGACGCCCTGGCGCTGCAGCGCGGCCTCACCGACCGGGCCGACCGCCGGCACGAACTGCGCCCGCTGCGGCCGGACTCGGTGGCGCACCTGGTCCGTGCGGCCCTGGGCGCGCAGGCCGAGGACGCCTTCTGCCGGCACGTCTGGGCGGTCACGGCCGGCAACCCGTACGAGACCGCGGCGCTGCTGCGCGAGGTGGCCGACCAGCGGCTCGACCCGGTCGAGGAGAGCACCGGGCAGCTGCGCGAACTCGCCGCCACCGCACGGGGGATGACGCTGCGGCACTGGCTGGACCGGCTCGGCCCCACCACCCTGCGCTTCGCCTGGGCGGCGTCCGTGCTGGACACCGACATCCGCCCCGACCTCGCCGCCACCATCTGCGCCCAGGGCCCGGAGACCGCCGCCCAGTCCGTCCGCGAGCTGCGCCGCCACCGGGTGCTGACCGGCCCCCAGTCGGGCCGGCTGGAGTTCGTCCACCCGCTGGTCGCCACCTCCGTCTACCAGTCGATGCCGCCCGCCGCCCGGACCGGGATGCACGGGGTCGCCGCCGTCGAGCTGGAGAACGCCGGCCTGGGCCTGCTCGCGGCGTCCCGGCACCTGCTGGAGATCCTGCCCGAGGGGGACGGCGAGATCGTCGACAAGCTGCGCCGGGCGGCCCGCGAGCACCTGGCCATCGGCGCGCCCGAGGCGGCGCAGCGCTGCCTGCGCCGCGCCATCAGCGAGCCGCCCGCCGACGAGGACCGGGCCACGGTGCTGTACGAGCTGGGCTGTTCGGCGCTGCTGACCGATCCGGCGACGACGGTCAACCAGCTGCGCCTGGCGCTGGCCGACCCGTACGGGCCGGGGCCGGGGCTGCGGGTGGACGCGGTGTTCCGGCTGGCCCAGGCCCTGGCCCACAGCAACCGGGTCGACGAGGCGGCGGCGCTGTGCGCCGAGGAGGCCGCGCGGACCTCGCCGGGGCCGGGGCGGCTGCGCCTGGAGGTCGCCCACTTCATGTTCGCCGCGTTCCAGTCGCAGGACGCGGACGGGCCGGGGCGCTCCCGGCGGCTCGCGGAGTTCGACCGGATGCTGGCGACGGTCGGCCTGGCCTTCACCGACCTCGGCGCCGACGGCGATGCCGATGCCGATGCCGAGGTCGATGCCGGTACGGGCGGGGACGGGTCGGCGCCGGGCGGGGCCGTGTTCGAACACGACGGCCTGGCCCACGCGGTGGCCGTGCTGCGCTGCTGGGACCTCACGCTGCGCGGGGTGGACAGCGCGGAGGCGATCGCGCTGGGCGAGTCCGCACTGCCGGGCGGCCGGCTGCCGCGCAGCCTGGGCTGGACCAACACCACCTGGGGTTTCGAGCTGCCCGGGATCCTGGGCATCAGCTACCTCTACGCCGACCGGGTCGACCGGGCGGAGGAGCTGTTCGGGGAGGCGGTGCGCGCCTACGAGGTCGCCGGGTGGAGCGGCGGCCACCTCGGCTTCGCCTACCTGCTGACCGGCATGCTCCGCTTCCGCTGCGGGGAGCTCGCCGCGGCGGAGGACTACCTGCGCCGGGCGCTGCGCATCGCCCGGCGGTTCGGTCCGGGCACCCCGCTGCACTGGGACGCGGTCGGGGCGCTGACCGAGACCCTGGCCGCGCGCGGGCGGCTGGAGGAGGCGCTGGAGCTCGCGCGCGAGCACGCCTTCGGCCCGCCGTACCCGACGGTCATGGCGCTGCCCGACGCGCCGACGCTGTACGGGCGGCTGCTGCTGGCCCGGGGTGACGCGGCGGGTGCGGCGGCGACGCTGGCCGCCGCCGGAGAGGCCCTGGACGCGCGCGGGTGGCGCAACACGGTGTGGGCGCCGTGGCTGGGCCACCTGGCGCGCGCGGTGGCCGCCGAGGAGCCGGAGCGGGCCCGCGGCCTGGCCGGGGAGGGGGTGCGCCGGGCCCGGGTGTCGGGCACGGACTCGGCCGTCGGCAGTGCGCTACGGCTGTGCGCCGCGGTGCACGAGCGGCCCCGGGCCGTGGAGCTGCTGACCGAGGCGGTCGGTCGGCTGGAGCGCTCGCCCGCCCGTTACGAGCACGCGCTGGCCCTGGTCGACCTGGGGGAGGCGCGGGGCGGCGGCGCGGGCGGCCGGGCGGCGCTCGTCCGGGGGCTGGAGCTGGCCGTGCGGTGCCACGCCGACGGCCTGGCGGAGCGGGCCCGGGCCCTGCTGGGCGCGGACTGAGGCAGGAGGGAGGCGGGTGGGGCCAGGCGGGCCGGGCACCCCCTTGCAAATGACCAGCGCGTGCAACTATCTTGAGGACATAAGTTGCAGCTGCAATCAGTTGCGCGGGCATGCACGCCGTCCCCGGCGCCGCCGACCCCACCGGGAGTCTCCGACATGAGCACCACCCTCTTCACCCCGTACACCCTGCGGGAGCTGACCGTCCCCAACCGGATCTGGATGCCGGCGATGTGCCAGTACAGCGCGATGCCGGACGGGGACGCGGCCGGCGTGCCGACCGACTGGCACTTCACCCACCTCGCGGCGCGCGCCGCCGGCGGCACCGGGCTGATCATCACGGAGGCCACCGCGGTCAGCCCTGAGGGCCGCATCAGCCCGTACGACCTCGGGATCTGGAACGACGAGCAGGCCGCGGCCTTCCGCCGGATCACCGCCTTCCTGAAGTCCCAGGGCACCGTCGCCGCGATCCAGCTCGCCCACGCCGGGCGCAAGGCGTCCACCGAGCGGACCTGGGTCGAGCGCGGGCGCGCCCTCGCCGCCGACGAGGAGCACGGCTGGCAGCCGGTCGGCCCCGGCGCCGAGCCCTTCTCCCCCGGCCACGGCGCGCCGCAGGAGCTGACCGGGGAGCAGATCGGCCGGATCGTGCGCCAGTTCGCCGACGCCGCCCGGCGCGCGCTGGACGCCGGCTTCCAGGTCGCCGAGATCCACGGCGCCCACGGCTACCTGATCCACCAGTTCCTCTCCCCGCACACCAACCGCCGCACCGACGGCTACGGCGGTTCCTTCGAGGGCCGCATCCGCTTCGCGCTGGAGGTCGTGGACGCGGTGCGCGCGGTGTGGCCCGAGGAGCTGCCGGTCTTCTTCCGCGTCTCCGCGACCGACTGGCTCACCGAGAACCCGCAGGACGGGCGCGAGGGCTGGACCTCGCAGGACACCGTCCGCCTCGCCAAGGAGCTCCAGGCGCACGGCGTGGACCTGCTGGACGTCTCCACCGGCGGCCTCGTCCCCGACGCCCGGATCGAGGCCGCGCCCGGCTTCCAGGTGCCCTTCGCCGAGGCCGTGCGCAACGAGGCCGGCCTGCCGGTGGCCGCCGTCGGCCTGATCACCGACCCCGCCCAGGCGCAGGCCGTCGTCGCCGAGGGCCGCGCCGACGCCGTGCTGCTCGGCCGCGAACTGCTGCGCGACCCGTACTGGGCCCGCCGCGCCGCCGCCGAGCTCGGCGGCGAGGTCCCCTCCCCCGTCCAGTACCACCGCGCCTGACGCCCCGGCACACCTCCGCCCGCCGGGCCGTTGCGACGGGCCGTTGCGGCGGCCCTCCCGGCGGGCGGAGATGTCGGGCGGAGGTGTCGGGCTTGAGTTGGAGTGCACTCCAAGTCCTACGGTTCTGCCGTGGGTCCGGCCCGCCGCAGTCGGCGGGCACCGGACCCGGTCACGAGGGACGTGGCCGCCGACAGGGCGGCCGGAAGAGGAGCAGCACGATGGATACGGCCGCGAACGACGCAGGAACCCGCCGGGAGCGCTTCGCGCACGGGATGGAGGTGCTCGACCGCATCGACGGCGAGGTCGGGCGCCGGGTCGTGGAGTCGCTGGACGACATCAACCCCGAGCTCGGGCACCAGGTCGTCGCCTGGGGCTTCGGCGAGATCTACAGCCGCCCCCAGCTCGCGCCGCGCGACCGCCAGTTGGTCACCCTGGGCATGCTCACCGCCCTCGGCGGCTGCGAGCCGCAGCTGGAGGTCCACGTCAACGCCTCGCTCAACGTCGGGCTCACCCCGGAGCAGATCGTCGAGGCGCTGCTGCACTCCGCCGCCTACTGCGGCTTCCCGAAGGCCCTGAACGCCACCTTCGTCGCCAAGAAGGTGTTCGCCGAGCGCGGCCTGCTGCCGGTCACCGGCACCTGACGGGCCGGCGGCCCTCAGCCGCCGGACCCGGCAGGCCCGGCAGGCCCGGTAAGCCCGGCAGGCGGGGTCTGCGGCAGGGCGAGGGTCACCAGCAGGCCGCCGGCCGGGTCGGGGGTCAGGCGCAGCTCGCCGTGGTGGGCCTCGGTGACGGCGGCCACGATCGCCAGGCCCAGCCCGTGGCCGCGGCGGGCCGGGTCGGCCTCGGCGGTGCGCCCGCGTCCGCGCAGGAACGGTTCGGTGAAGGTGGCCACGGCCTGCGGGGTGAGGAGGGGGCCGGTGTTGGCGACGGCGAGGCGCACCCGGCCGCTCTGCTCGGGGTCGGGCCCGGTGGTGACGGTGACGCGGCCGCCGGCCGGCAGGTTGTGGCGCAGCGCGTTGTGCAGCAGGTTGACGGCCGCCTGGCGCAGCAGGACGGGGTTGCCGGTGGTCGGGGCGGGGCGCAGGTCGGCGGTGAGGGTGGTGCCGGAGGCCCGGGCCTCGTCGTGGACGGCGGCCAGGGCCTCGCGGGTGGTGTCGGCGAGGTCGACGGGGGCGAGGTCGGGCGGGGTGTGGCCGAGGTCGGCGAGCTGGAGCAGGGCCTCGCTGATCTCGATGCCGCGCTGGTTGGTGTCCTGGAGGCGGGTGACGAGCTTGCCCCAGTCCTGGCCGGCCGGGTCCGCGGCGGCGACCTGGAGCATGGTGCGGGTGATCGCCAGCGGGGTGCGCAGTTCGTGGGAGGCGTTGGCGGCGAAGCGCTGCTGGGCCTCGAAGGAGCGCTGGAGGCGTTCGAGCATCTCGTCGAAGGCGTCGGAGAGGTCGGTGAACTCGTCGCGCGGGCCGGTGAGGGCGATGCGGTGCTCCAGGGCGCCGCCGGCGGCGGCGTGGGCGGCGCGGGTGATGTCCTGCAGCGGGCGCAACACCCGGCCGGCGATCAGCCAGCCGCCGGCCAGGCCGACGGCGGTCATCAGGGCGAGCGCGTAGCCGCCGGCAGTGAGCAGGGAGTCGAGGATCTCCTGGCGGGAGGGGGCGTCCGAGCGGTAGCGCGGGTTGGAGGAGGTCAGGGGGTAGTTCGGGATGTAGCGCATGCCGACGTAGACCACGGCGAGGGCGAGGGCGCCGGCGGTGACCGCGAAGAGGGCGTAGCTGAGGGTCAGGCGCATCCGGGCGGTCAGACGGCGGGGGCGGGGGCCGGGGCGGGGGCCGGGCCGGGTGGTCATCGGGTGGTGTCCTCGTCGCCGAGGCGGTAGCCGACGCCGGGCACGGTCTGGATCACCCAGGGGTCGCCGAGGCGTTTGCGCAGGCCGGAGATGGTGATGCGGACGGCGTTGGTGAAGGGGTCGGCGTTCTCGTCCCAGGCGCGTTCCAGCAGGTCCTCGGCGCTGATGACGCCGCCGCGGGCCGTCATCAGGACCTCCAGGACGGCGAACTGCTTGCGGGAGAGGGCGACGTAGCGGCCGTCGCGGTAGACCTCGCGGCGGAAGGGGTCCAGGCGCAGCCCGGCGTACTCCAGGACGGGCGGGGCGGCCTGGGCCGGGCGGCGGGCCAGTGAGCGCAGCCGGACGACGAGTTCGGGCAGGTCGAAGGGCTTGGTGAGGTAGTCGTCGGCGCCGAGTTCGAAGCCGGCGACCTTCTCGTTCAGGCGGGCGGCGGCGGTGAGCATCAGGACGCGGCAGCCCAGGCCGCGTTCGACGATGCTGCGGCAGACGTCGTCGCCGTGGGTGCCGGGGATGTCCCGGTCGAGGACGACGACGTCGTAGGCGTGGACGGCCAGGCGTTCCAGCGCGGCGTCGCCGTCGGTGACGATGTCGCAGGCGATCGCCTCCAGCCGCAGTCCGGCCTGGACCGCCTCGGCGAGGTAGATCTCGTCCTCCACCACCAGGACCCGCACGTGCCGTTCTCCCGCCTGTCTGTGTCGTTCGTCCCCCTATTGGACCCGATGGGGCCTATCGAAAACGTATCGGCCTGCGCAGACGTCCTCGCAACACCGTGCCCCGTCGAATGGTCCGGCAACGGACGAAGGACCACGAGGGACATCGGGAGGCAGGGATGGACGCGGTGCGCAGGACGGCACCCGGGCGGAGGGCCCGGGGCGGGCGGCGGACGGCGGCGGGGGCCGGGGCGGCGGCGGTGCTGGTGCTGGCCGGCGCGTGCGCCGCCGACCCGCCGGGCACCGGGGCCGCTCTGCGGACCCTGGCGGCCACCGTCGGCGCGACCCCCTCCCCGGCGGGGACGGCGGCGGACGGGGCGATCCCCGACGGCACGACGCTGAGCCCCTTCGACGACGAGGCCCCGGCCGTGCGCAACCTCGACAAGCCGCTGCTGGAGGCCCTGCGGCGGGCGGCCGGCGACGCGCGGGAGCGGGGCGTGGAGATGACCGTGACGTCCGGCTGGCGCAGCAAGGCCTACCAGCAGCGGCTGCTGGACCGGGCGGTGGCCAGGTACGGGAGCGTGGAGCAGGCCCGGCAGTTCGTCAACACGCCGGAGAAGTCCGCGCACGTCACGGGCAGGGCGGTGGACATCGGCCCGACCGCTGCCGACGACTGGCTGATCCGCAACGGCGCCCGGTACGGGCTGTGCCAGGTGTACGCCAACGAGATGTGGCACTTCGAGCTGCTCACCGCGCCGGGCGGAACGTGCCCGGCGCAGCTGCCGGACGCCGCCGGGTGAGGGGGCGCGTGGTGTCCGCCGGTGCGGATGCGACCGCCGGTGCGCCCGAGGGCGTGGAGCGGGCGGCGCGGTGGCGGTCGGTGCCCCGGTGGCGGCGCGGGCGGGTGCCCGCCGTGCTGGGGCTGCTCACCGCGCTCGCCCTGGGCGGCCACCGGCTGCTGCCGGACCTGGGCGTCGGCCTGGGGAGCCTGTGGGAGAGCGCCCTGCCCTGGGGCGCCCTGGTGGCGGTCGCGGTGCTGCTGTGCGCGGCGCTGCGCCGGGCACCGGCGGCGGCCTGCGCGGGCGCGGTGGCGGCGGCGGTGTGGGCAGTGCTGTTCGGGCCGCTGCTGCTGTCCGGCGGGGCGGCGAGCGGTGCGCCGGCGGGCGGGGTGCCGGCCGGTGGGGCGGGCCTGACCGTGGTCACCCACAACGTGAACGCCCACAACCCGGACCCGGCCGGCACCGCCCGTGCGCTGCTCGCCGTCCACCCGGACCTGGTCGCGCTGGAGGAGGTCACCGACACCGCCCTGCCCGCCTACCGGGGCGTGCTGGACGCGGCGCTGCCCCACCACACCCGCAGCGGCACCGTCGCGCTGTGGAGCCGCTACCCGGTGACGGAGGCGCGGCGGCTGGTCATCGACCCGGGCTGGAACCGCTCCCTGCGGGCCGAAGTCCAGGCCCCCGGCGGGCCGTTGGCCGTCTACGTCGCCCATCTGGCCTCGGTGCGGGTGACCGCCGCCGGCTTCGCCACCGGGCACCGCGACCGCGACCTCGCCGCGCTCGGCAGCGCACTGGACGGGGAGCCGCTGCGCCGGGTCCTGCTGCTGGGCGATCTCAACACCGCCGCCGACGACCGCGCCCTCGCCCCGCTCACCGGCCGCCTCGCCCCCGCCCGTACCGGTCTCGGCTTCACCTGGCCGGCGGCCTTCCCGCTGGCCCGCATCGACCACGTCCTCACCCGCGGCCTGCCGGCCGCCGCCACCTGGACCCTGCCCGCCACCGCCAGTGACCACCTGCCCCTGGCGGCGAGGTTCGGGGCGTAGGGCCCGTCTGCAGACCCCCGTCTGCGGCCGACGCTCCCCGGCCCGGCGGCTCCTCCTCGCCTCCCGTCAGCCGGTCATGCTGACGTCGCGGCAGTCGCCGGCCGGGGGGCACAGGTACAGGGTGAGGATCTCGCCCTGCTCGGGGATCCGGATGCCGTAGGAGACGAAGGTGACGAGCTTGCCGCCGCCGAGGTCGACCGTGCGGCTGTGGACGGGACCGAGGACGTGGTCGGTGGCGCCGGTCGCCCTGATGTCCGCCACCCGGCCGTGGAAGGCGGTGACGGCGTACCACTCCGTTCCCGGAGGCGGGCCGGAGGGCACGGGCTGCCCGACGGTCATGCCCTCGATGGAGCCGAACCCGACCGTCCCTCCGGCGTTGTCCGCGAGGTCGACGGCCGCCCAGCAGGCGTCGATGCTGTCGATCAGCCAGAAGACCTCGGCCCGGGTCCGGCCGTCGGTGTCGAGCACGGCCAGGGTCGACAGGGTCGGCGCCGGACACTGCTCGGGCCGTACGCCCTCCCGGGACAGGCCGTCCACGATCCACTGGGCCGACGGCGGGGCGGGTTCGGGCAGGGTCACCTTGTGGCGGTCGGACCCGCCGCTCCCGATCAGGCTGCAGGCGGTCGCCGCCACCAACAGCACCGCCGCGCCCAGAGCCCCCGTCATGCGGTTCATCGCGTCCCCCCGTAGCGACCGGCCGTGAGGGCCGTCCCGGCGGCCGTCGGTGGCGGCCGCCGTCCCAGGTTCCGCCCCGGCGGGGTGGCCGACAAGGCCTCGGCGTGTCCCGGATCGGTCCCGAGTCGGCACGGGGGCAGGGAAGTTCGGCGCGGGAAGTCGGCGCTGGCGGTGGTCGCCGCGCTCTGCGTGGCCCTGTTGCCGTACGTCACGGCGGCGCACTACGGGCTGAAC
>NZ_JBEOUW010000002.1:188465-234264 GCF_040303045.1 Kitasatospora sp. NPDC096140 | reverse complement strand
CTCTGCGGCGGAGCTTCCGGACGGGCCGACTTCCCGCGCACGCCGGGCCCGCGCCGGGCCCGGGCACGGCCTGCCCGACGGTCAGGCCAGCAGGTCGGACTGGAGGGTGACGACCTGGCGGAAGGGCGCGCTGGGGATGCCGCCGGGGTTGGTCATGGTGACGACGGCCAGGATGTCGGCGGCCGAGAGGTAGGCGACGCGGGCGGTGGGGTTGCCCTTGGCGGCGGTCGCGGTGGACTCCAGGGCGGTCAGCTCGACGCCGGGGACGTCGGCCCAGTCGTGGTGGTCGGTGGACTTCGTGTCGGCGGCCGCCTTGGGACGGCCCTTGGAACGCAGCGAGGTGTAGGTGTCCCAGGACTCGCCGGCGGAGCCGAAGCGCAGCAGCCGGATCTGGGTGCGGGTGCCGTCGGAGGCCGTCCACTCCCGGACGGTGGCCGCGCGGCAGGCGTTCTGCAGGAGCAGTTCGCGCAGCTTGGCCGGGTCCTGCTGCTCGGCGAGGATCGCGTCGCAGGGCACCCAGCCCGCGACGGCCGTGGCGGCCGGGGTGGCCGTGGCGGCGGGGGTCGCGGGGGTCGCGGGGGTCGCGGGCTCGGACGCCGACGCCGACGGGGATGCCGGGGCGGTGGGGGTCGCCGCCGGGGCCGGGAAGGTCGGCGCGGTCACCGAGCCGCCGGCCTCCTTGGGAGCCGGCAGCAGCAGGTGGCGCAGGTCCGCGTAGTGGAGGGACTTGCCCTTGCCGTCCGGTGCCGCCTTGCCGGAGGGCAGCGGCGGCAGGGCCGGCGGAGGGAAGGTGTAGCGGCCGTCGCCCGCGGTGGCCAGGCCCGGGATGTCGGTGCGCTCGGGGGCGGTGACGGCCAGGGCGGTGCCGGTGCCGGCGAGGGCGAACACCAGGGCGGCGCAGCCCCAGCGCACCGCGGCCTTGCGGCGGCGGGCCCGGTGGGCACGCTCTTCCGCGACGGCTTCCGGGGTCAGCGCGGGCCGGGTGAACTCGACGGCCCCGATGGCGGTTTCGGCGCCGTACGCGGGCATCGGCGGCGCGGAGGGGACCGGCGGCGCGGGCGTCCCGGACGGCGGGAGCGGATCCGAGGCGGGCTGCGGCGGAGTGGCGTGGTCGGTCATACGGCGGCTCCGGGGCGGGCGAGGCGGTCGAGCTGCAGGGTGAAGAGGGCGACGATCTTGTCCTTGGGCAGCGGTGCCACGCCCTCGGCGTTCATGACGACCAGCAGGTCGCCCTCGGCGGCCGAGCACTCCAGGTAGTCGATCGGCGCGGACGGCGGCGCCGGCATCAGGTAGCAGTGCGCCTCGGGGTGGCCCGGGATGGACGGGCCGATCCGGAACAGGCCGGTGTCCCCGGTGAAGACCGCGGTGTACTCGTTGATCCGCTGCACTTCCTGCTGGTTGAACTGGCGCAGCTTCAGGCCGATCACCAGGTCGTCCCCGTGGGCGAGGTAGGAGCGCACGCCGGTGGCCTTGACGTGCAGCCCCTCCCAGTAGGAGCGCAGCTTGTCGCGCTTCTCCTTGGGGACCTGCTGGAGCTCGGCGTCCAGCTGGGCGGCCAGCTGCTCGCCGTTCAGCTCGGTGTCGTTGCCGTAGACGCCGTCGTCCGGCCCGGGTTCGTAGCCGGCCGGGACGGGCAGCAGCAGGTCGCGCAGCGAGCCGAAGTGGCTGCCGTTGGACTTGGCGCCGTACGGGGTGGCGGTCGCGCTCGGGGTGGGAGCGGTGGACGGCGCGGCGGCGGTGGCCGGGGCCGGGTCGTCGTACTGGGTCTTGATGATGCCGACGCCGATGGCCACGCCGACCAGCGCGGCCGCGACCGTCGCGGCGCCGGCGCGCAGCAGCAGACGGGCGGCGGGGGCCGGCGCAGCGGCGGGGGCCGGCACTTCGGCGGCCGGCGCTTCGTCAGTCGGCGCGGCGGCGGGGCTCGGGGCCTCAGCGGTCGGCGCAGCGGCGGGCGGCCGCCCGGCCGCGGGCGGCTGCTCGGGCTCGGCCGGGTTCGCGGTCACGGTGTCGTCGTTCATGCGAGGCGCTCCCACTGCCGCTTGGCGAGGTCCTTGAGGACGTCGGCGCTCACCTGCTGGGTGCCGAAGACCTCGATCGTCATCTGCAAGGAGCCGCGCTTGGCGACGGCCTCGCCGTAGTAGTACTGGTCGGTGCTCTCGGCCCAGTGGCGGGGTGCGGTCTCCACCTTGTAGCCGCCGTTGGCGCCGTCGGCGAACGGCACCCAGCTGGCGGACTTCGCCTCGTCGGCGTGGTCCGCCGTGTACTGGATCAGCGCGACGCGGTAGCGGACGTCGTCCTTCTTCCAGTCCACCTCGGCCGCGCGCCGGAAGCCGCGCGAGGCGAGGTCCCGGAACGCGAAGGCCGCGTTGCCGCTGTGCTCGGCGATCTCGCCGATCGAGGTCCAGCTGGGCTTGTCCGGGTAGTCGCCCCAGGGGACGCTGCCCTCGGGGGCGGTGATCAGCAGCTTGGTCAGGTCGCCGTCGATGGCCAGCGGCGCGGGCTGCTCGGCGGCGAGGGCGGCCGGGTCGACCGTCCCGGCCGGGTAGGACGGGCGCGCGACCTGCAGCGGCGGCAGCGGCGTGGGCGGGCGCTGGGCCTGCACGGCGTAGCCGACGCCGCCGCCGGCCAGGGTGCCGAGCACCAGGGCGCAGGTCGCCAGCAGCACCGGGCGGGGGCGGCGCGGGGTGCGGGGTGCGCGCGCGGGGCCGGTCTCCAGCAGGTCGCCCGGCCCGGCCATGGACGGATCGTCGGCGAACGGCCCGGCGGCGGGCGGCGCGGCGGCCCACGGGTCGGCGGCGGGCGCGGGCGGGACGGCGGGCGCGGGTGCGGGCGGCGCGGGCGGGACGGGCGGCGCGGCGGGCGCGGCGGGTACCGGCTCCGCGGGTTCGGTGGTCACGGAAGTGGCTCCAGAGGAGGAGGGGAGGGTGGCGTCGGAGGTCGGGCGGCGGCACGCGCGTGGCGCGCGGGGCGCGCGGGGCTCAGCCGCCCGAGGCGAGCCAGTCGCGCTGGCGCTTCATCAGCTCGCTCAGCAGCGCCTTGTCCGGCGTGCCCTTCACGTCGACGTCCACCGTGTACTGGACGTCGCCCTGGCTGGCGATGCCGGTCATCGAGCCGGTGTACGCCTGCTGCTTGGGCTTCTTCAGGTAGCCGCGGGCGTCGGGGACGCCGTCGATGTCGATCGGGTCCTGGGACTTGACCGTGTAGCCCTTGACGAAGTCGGTCGCCATCGCGCTCGAACCGAAGTGCAGCAGGGTGACGGTCACCTCGACCTTGCCGTCGGCCGTCCGGTACATCCGGGTCGCGCCCTCCTTGTAGCCGTAGGAGGCGAGGATGTCCTTGATGCCGTCCTGCTTGCCGAAGATGTCGGCGACGTCCTCGTCGGTCATGGTCATCCCGTCCGCGGGCCCGTACGACTCGCCGCCGGCGGGGATCGGGAGCAGGAAGTAGCGCAGGTCGCCGGCGTGCTTGCCGCCGCTGACCGTGCCCTTGACGGTGCTGACCGGGGCCGGCACCGAGGGGACGGCGGTCGGCACCGGGACGGGCTCGGCGGTGGGCGACGGGCTCGCGGTGGCGCTCGCGCTCGCCGTCGGGGCGGCGGTGACGGCGGGGGCGGCGGCCGGGTGGCTGTCGGGCTTGCCGACGGCGACGGTCACCGCGGCGCTGGCCGCGGTGACGGCGAGCAGGCCGGCGGTGGCCAGCGCGACGCCGACGGCACGCGGCAGCCGGCGCGCGGACGGCTGCGCCTCGGCGGGCGCGTACGGCTGCGGCTCGGCGGGCGCAGTGGCCGGCGCCTCAGCGGGCACGGGCGGCTGGGCCGGTGCCGGAGGTTCGGCGGCGGCGCTCTCGTTCTCGGGCTCGGACAAGGGACTCCCCCAGGGAAAGAATGCGGATTCCCACGCGCGGGGTCCCTCGTGGGAACCGCTCCCCCAGTGGGTTCTCCGGACCGTCCGTCACGCGTGTCAGCAGGAATTATGAGAGTCACCTGACAGCGCTGCCAACACAATCAATCACCGCACTCTCCCCCAATGGCCGACGAACCGGACACGTCGTGATCCAACCGCAACGGGCCGCGGGGCGTGTGACGATGTCGCGGCCGCGTCACCGCTCGGCACGGAAGCCGGCCCGGGGGTGTGGCCGGGTTCCCCGGCGGTAGGAGCATCCTCGGGCGGACCGCACGAGGGGGGGAGGACGCCGCGATGACGGACGGGGAACGCGGACCCGGGCGCGGGTGGACGGCGCTGGCCGCGGCGGCCCTGGCGGTGCCGGCCGTCGCGGGCGCGGCGGCGGTGTGGGCCTGGTCGCAGGACGAACCGGTGGGCGCCGCCCTGCCGTGGGTGTGCGCCGTCGCGTCGGCGGTGGCGGTGGCCGCCTCCGTCCCACTGCGGCACCGGGCGGCGGGCCGGGGCCTCGGGCCGGTCCGCGCGTTCGCGGTGCTGCTCCTACTGGCGCTGTGGGGCGTGGTGTTCGCGACGGCCCAGGCCGTCGACACCGTCCGCACCCGGCTGCACGAGCCGCGCAGCGTGCCGGCCGTGGTGACGCACTGCCGGGTCACCGGCCAGAAGCCGGTGGAGGGCGGCGGCCTGGGCGACCGGACGTACGGCTGCACCTACCGGTGGAGCGCGGACGGGCGGGAGTTCGGCGAGGAGCGCCCGGTCGACGCCCCCTTCCCGGACGGCCACGAGACCCGGGTCCGGCTGGAGGACGACGGGCGGATGGTCACCGGCCGGCCGAGCCTGCTGTCGGTCCCGTTCTGGATCGTCCTGGCCCTGGCCGGCCTGGCCGCCGCGCGCGCCTTCGCCGTCCACCTGGCCGCGTGGGCGAGGGACGCGGACCTGTGGGGCGAACGGCGGGCCGCGGCCCCGATCGCGGACGGGACCCTCCTCGACCCCATGAGCCGCGGCGGGCAGCGGAGTTGACCACCGCGCCGGCCGAACCACCCGAACCATCCGACCGAACCGCCTGAACTGCAGCCCCGGCTCACAGCCACCCCCGGCGGGCCGCCTGGACGCCGGCCTGGAAGCGGGTGGTGGCGCCCAGGTGGGCGAGGAGGGTGGACACCCGGCGCACCACGGTGCGCCGGCCCAGGCCCAGGCGGCGGGCGATGGCGTCGTCGGTGGCGCCGCTCGCCATCAGGGTGAGGATGCGCCGGTCGCGTTCGTCGATGCGCAGGTCGACGCCGGCCACGCTGGCCGGCACCGCCAGGCGCCACAGGGTCTCGAAGACGCCGGCCATGGCGTGCAGCAGGCCGGAGGGGCGGATCAGCAGGGAGACCACGCCGGGGCGGTCGTCGGCGGGCAGGGTGACGATGGCGAGGTCGTCGTCGGCGATGGCGAGCTTGAGCGGCGGCTCGTCCAGGGTGCGGGCCTGCTCCCCCGCCTCCACCATGCGCGCCATGTTGGGCCCGGCCACCGGGTCCTCGAACGCGCAGCCCTGGTAGATGGCGCGGTAGACGACGCCCGCGGCCATCCGGCGGCGCTGCAGCACCTCCTGGTCGGCGTAGTGGGCGCTGTTGCCGGAGTACGGCGGCACGTCGATGACCCGCACCTGGTGACGGGCCACCAGCTGCAGGCGGCGGCTGGCGGCGAGCACCTCGGCGGGGTCCTCGACGACCTCCAGTGCGCCGTAGCTGCCGGTGTCGCGCCGGGCGAAGCGGTAGAGGCGTTCCAGTTCGGCGCCGGCCCGGCGGGCGGTGGCCTGGCGCAGCGCGTCGCGCTGCAGCACCGTCTCGACGACCCGGCCGGGCGGCAGCGCCTCCCAGGCGTGGTCGCGGTCGTCGGCGCTCCCGGCGGTGTCGAAGGCGACCGCGACGCCTTCGTCCGCGAGGTCGCGCAGGACGGCGAGGACGGTGTCCTCGTCCAGGCCGGTGCCGTGCGCCAGGTCGGCGACGCGGGCGCGCGGGCGTCCGACCAGGCAGCGGTAGACGCGGCCGCGTTCGGTGTCCGGTTCCAGGACGTCGTGCACGATCCACCCCCCGGTCGTCGTGTCCTGCCGCCCGGCCGTACCGGGTGGCCGGAGGAGCCTACCGGGCGGGTGGCCCACATGCGCCAGTGGCCCAGGTGCGCCGCCGGGGGATCTGGCGCGGAGGCGGCCCGCGTGGCGAGAGTTGTCGATGTTCAGACATCCCCTGTGAGGCGGACCGTCAGGACGACCTCCGGCACGCCCCGTCAGGACAGCCCGCCACCACCGACCGTCGAAGGCCGAGGACGACCCATGACCCCAGCCCGGCTCCTGCCCGCCCGGCGGCACCGCGCCCGGACGGCCGTCGCCGCCCTGGCCGCCGGCCTGCTGCTGCTCGCCGCGCCCTCGGCAGCCGCCGTGCCGAGTGCTGCCGATCCCGCCGCCCGCTCGCAGGCCGCGGACCCCGCCGGGCCACCGCCGCTGACGGACGGCTTCGGGCTGACCCAGGTCGGCACCGCCACCGGCAGCGCCACCGACTTCGTCATCACCGTCACCACGCCCCAGGTCTCCGGGCAGCACGCCATCCGGATCCTGCTGCCCGCCGACTACGCGCAGCACCCCGAGCGACGCTACCCCGTGCTGTACTTCCTGCACGGCGCCTCGGACGGCCCGAACGACCCGGCGCTGGCCTACCCCGCGCTGACCGCCGCACAGTCCATGATCACGGTCATCCCGGACGGCGGCCTGCGCGGCTGGTACACCGACTGGCTCGACCAGGGCACCGCCGCCGGCGCGCAGAACTGGGAGACCTTTCACCTGAACCAGGTCCTCCCCTTCGTCGACGCCAACCTGCGCACCCGCACCGACCGCGCCCACCGGGCCGTCGGCGGCCTGTCCATGGGCGGCTTCGGCGCCCTGCACTACGCCCAGGACCGCCCCGAGCTGTTCGGCCAGGTCCTCACCATGTCCGGCGCCAACGACCTGTCCACCGACGAGATGATCCTGCGCGGCGCCGTCGTCGCCATGCTGACCAACGCCGGCACCGTGCTGTGCGGCCCCAGCGACGGCCACCCCTGCGGCTTCGACTACGGGCCCACCGTCTCCAGCGACGCGATCTTCGGCACCCCGTACCCGGTGTTCAACGCCGACTGGCGCTGGAACGCCGCCGACCCGGCCTCCCGGCTGGCCCTGCTCGCCCACACCGGCATCGCCGTCTACACCGGCAACGGCAACGGCAACCCCGCCGACATGGAGTTCTGGGCCGAGGGCACCGCCAAGCGCGTCAAGGACCGCCTGGACGCCCTCAAGCTGCCGTACCACTACGTCGACTACGGCGACGGCACCGGCTGGGGCGCCGACTGCCACGGCGGCCACACCGCGGGCTGCTGGGCGCAGGACCTCGTGGACTACGTCCCGCGCCTGGAGGCGGCCTTCGCCGCCGCGCCCTGAGGCCCGGCCCGTCCCTCCCCTTCTCCCCTCACGTCTCCATCCGCGTCTCCATCCGCGTCTCCACGCCCGACGAAAGGACACCCTCCTTGCCCGCCACCACGACCCCCGGCCGTACGGCGCCCTGGCTGCGCCTGCTCGCGGCCTTCCTGGTGACCTGCTGCGCCGCCCTGGGCCTGGCCGCCGCGCCCGCCCACGCCGCCGCGCCGGCCCCCGCGCCCGCCGCGGCCCCGGCCGCCGCGTGTGCCACGCCTCAGCAGTGCCTGACCATCAAGTCGCTCAGCAACGGCCGCCAGCTCGACGTCCAGAACGGCAACACCGGTGACGGCGTCTACGTCGTCACCAACTCCGCGCCCGGCTACCACCAGTCCTGGCGGCTGAACGTCGACACCTCCGACTACACCTTCACCATCGTCAACAACGACACCGGCAAGTGCATCGACCTGGCCTCCTGGTTCGTCCCGGTCCTGCGCCAGCAGACCTGCGGCGGGCAGGCCAGCCAGCGCTGGTTCCTGCAGCCCGCGCCCGGCGGCGGCGACGCGTTCTTCATCCGCCACGCGGGCGACAGCACCTGCCTGGACCTGCTCAGCGGCGCCCAGTACGACGACGCCTGGACCGACCAGTACGCCTGCAACGGCACCGTCAACCAGCAGTGGGCCACCGGCTTCCCGCAGGCCGCCCGCGCCCTGGCCGTCGACCACGCCGCCAAGCAGTGCCAGAAGGACGCCTCCACCTGCTCCTGGGCCGTCCAGAGCGAGGCCCCGGCCGCGCCGCTGCCCCGGGTGTGCTCCTCCGCGGTCTGGTTCAACAACACCAGCGGCACCGTCCAGCAGACCTTCGCCGTGAACGACACCAGCGGCTGGTCGAGCACCATCGGCAGCACGCTGAGCTCCACCATCTCCGGCGGCACCCCGGGCGTGTTCACCGCGGCCGTCACGTCCGCCATCACCTTCACCAACGTCTGGAACGGCTCGCGCAGCGTCAACAACGCCGTCAACGTCACCGTCCCGACGCAGCAGTACGGCTGGGTGACGCTCGCCGAGGTCGCCCGCAAGGTGACCGGCTCCTGGACCTTCGACGCCCACGGCATCCCGTGGACCGCCGACGACACCATCACCATCCCGGTGACCTCCGACCCCAACGCCGGGCCGACCCTCTACGTCGCCAACACCAGCCCGACGTTCACCAGCTGCAGCTGACCCGCACCCGTCCTCCGTCGGCCGCCGCCCGCACTACGGGCGGCGGCCGTCCGCGTCCTCCCCGGGACCGCCGCCCTCCCGGGCCAGGGCCTCGCGCGCGGCCAGGCGTCCGGCCACCCGGAAGGAGTGCTCACGCGAGTCGATCTCGTGCACGACGGTGAAGTGCACCACCACCGCCAGCGCCACGGTCCGTCCCGGCGCCCGCTCGGCCAGTTCCTCGCGCACCCCCTCGGCCAGCGCCGCGTGGAACAGCGCCAGGTAGTGCGGGTCGGAGTCGCCGCGCACCGTGGCGTCCGGCGCCACCTCCAGGCGCACGCCCTCCTCCCACGGCTCGAAGTCCACGGTGACGACGGCCACGTCGCAGGGGCAGCCGGTCTGGCGGACGTAGCGGGCCTGCACCCCGCGGATCGGGTGCGACGGGAAGCTCTGCGGTGCGACGCTCATCGGGGTCCTCGGGTCCTCGGGTCCTCGGGTGTCCTCGGGCTCAGGACCAGGTGATCTCGACGGACTCGACCACCACGTCCTGCACCGGGCGCTCGCCCTCGGTGGGGGCGGCGGCGATCGCGTCCACCACGGCCTTGGACGCCGCGTCGGCGACCTGGCCGAAGATGGTGTGCTTGCGGTTGAGGTGGGTGGGGGTGCCCACCGTGACGAAGAACTGCGAACCGTTGGTGCCCGGGCCGGAGTTGGCCATGGCCAGCAGGTACGGCTTGGTGAAGAACAGCTCCGGGTGGAACTCGTCGGCGAAGGCGTAGCCCGGGCCGCCGGTGCCCGTGCCGGTCGGGTCGCCGCCCTGGATCATGAAGCCCGCGATCACCCGGTGGAAGAGCGTGCCGTCGTAGTACGGGCCGCTGCCCGGCTCGCCGGTGCGCGGGTCGGTGTACTCGCGGGTGCCCTCGGCCAGCTCGGCGAAGTTGCGGACCGTCTTCGGCGCGTGGAACGGGAACAGCTCCAGGCGGATCGGGCCCGCCGTCGTGTGCAGGGTGGCGAAGCGGGCGGTGGCCACGGGTGACTCCTCGGGTGCGGTGGACGCGTGGGGCGATCGGGCGGATCGGCTACGGCATCCTGGCACAGCCTCGGGGTTCGCGACCGAACCGGGTGGAAGGATCCGCACGTGGGACGTATCGGAGGGTACGACGGTCGTACGGAGTGAAGGGCAGGTGGCCGAGATGGTCGGTGCGGTGCTGATCGGGATCCTGGTGGTGGCCATCGCCGGGTGCGGGTGCGTGGTGTGGGCCGACCGGGGCGGACCGGCGTGGACGCGCGTGGTCGCGACCATCACGGTCCGCGCCGGCGAGGTGCTGCCCGTCCTCCTGCGCAGCTGGGGCCGGAAGAACAAGAACAGCGGCGACAGCGGCGACTGAGGCGGGACGGAGGGACGACCCCGGACACCTGACGCGCCGTCTCCTGCCGCCGGGGGCACGGATAGGGTGGGGCCGGTGAGCTTCCATCTCGTCGTCGGACACGGGCCCGCCGGGGCCGCCACCACCCGCCTGCTGGCCGAACAGGGCCACGAGGTCCGGGTCGTCACCCGCTCCGGACGCCCCGCCCAGGCCGCCCCCGGCAGCACGGGCGACGGGGGCGTCCGGCACCTCGCCCTCGACGCGAGCGACCCCGCCGCGCTCGCCCGGGCCGCGCACGGCGCCGTCGCCATCCACGGCTGCGCCGCGCCGCCGCTGCCGCAGTGGGCCGCGCGCTGGCCCGCCCTGTCCGCCTCGCTGTGCGCGGCGGCCGAGGACAGCGGCGCGGTCCTCGTCATGCTCGGCAACCTGTACGGCTACGGACCGCAGCCCGACCCCACCCGCCCCCTGACCGAGGACCTGCCGCTCGCCGCGACCGGCCCCAAGGGCCGGGTGCGGGCGGCCGCCTGGGAGCAGGCACGGGCACTGCACGAGGCCGGGCGGATCCGGGCGGTGGAGGTCCGCGCCTCCGACTTCTTCGGCCCCGGCGTCACCGACGGCGGCCACCTGGCGGCGCGCGCGATGCCGGGCCTGCTCAAGGGCCGCCCCGTCGCCGTCCTCGGCGACCCGGACGCCCCGCACAGCTGGACCTACCTGCCGGACGTGGCACGGGCGCTGGCCGAGGTCGCGGGCGACGAACGGGCCTGGGGCCGGGCCTGGCACGTGCCCACCGCCCCCGCCGCGTCGATCCGCGCGATGGTCGGACACCTGGCCGCCGAGGCCGGCACCGCCCCCGTCGCGGTACGCCGACTGTCCCCCGTCCTGCTGGGCGCGGCCGGCCTGTTCTCCCCCCTGCTGCGCGAACTGCGCGAGACCCGCTACCAGTTCGACCGCCCCTTCGTCATGGACTCCGCCGACTACGAGGCGCACTTCACCGTCCGGGCGACGCCGCTGAAGGAGCAGGTCGAGGCCACGGTCGCGTGGTGGCGCGAACGGCTGGGATCCTGACGGCAGGTCAGTGCTTGAGCGCCTCCGCCCCGCGGTAGCCGACCGGCACGCCCTCGACGAGGATGATGTCGGCGGCCATGTGCCGGGTGCGCAGCGGCAGGATCTCCCGGTAGGCGGGCGAGTCCCACCAGGCACGGGCCCGCTCGAAGTCGGGGAACTCGATGACGATCGTCCCGCCCGTCCCCCAACGCCCCTCCACCGTCTCGTACGTGCCGCCGTGGACGATGAAGCGGCCGTCGAACGGGTCGAGGGTGGCGTCGATGCGCTCCAGGTACTCGACGATGTCGGGGCCGAACTCGACCGAGTGGACCTGGGCGATCGCGTAGGCGGTCATGGCGTGCTCCTGAGGGGTTCGTCGCGGCACCGGGCCGCGTCTGCGTCTGCGTCTGACGTCTCCGACAGTAGGCCGCGGCGGGCGGGGGCCGAATCAGTCACGTATCGGTAGGGGTGACGTACCTGCCGGTCCTGACGCCTCGTGTAGCATCCGCGCAGCTCACAGGCGTGACCATGCGGACGGATGAGGAAGAGTGCAGAGGACAGCCGACGGCGGCCCCGAGGGCAGGGCCGAGAACGACAGGACGACGCGGCGTCGGCGAACCCTCGCCCTGGCGGCCGGGGTGTGCGTACTGGGCGCGGCCGGGATCGGCGGGACGCTCCTGCTGACGGAGTCGCCGGCCCCGGCGGCGCCCGGCTCCGCGGCCACCTCGGTCCCCTCCCCCTCCGCTTCCCCGTCGGCCGAGGCACCGGCAGCGGCACCGGCAGCGGCACCGGCACCCACCGAGACGCCCGCGGCCGCGCCGACGACGGACGGACCCGGGGCCGTGGCCGAAGCCACCGCCCCGCCCGAGGCCCCGGCCACCCAGCCGGCCCGGCCCCGAACCACGGCCGCCCCGGCGCCCGAGGCCCCGGCCCCGCCATCGCCCACCCGGAAGCAGCCGGCGGCCCCCGCCGCCAAACCCCCGTTCGGCTCGACCATCCCGCCCAGACCGGTGCTCACCCTGCCGCCCGTGCCCACCTCCTGCCCGCCCGGACAGGCCGCCTCCTGGGACGGCTGCCACCCACTCGGCCCGGCCATCCCCCTCGGCCCGACCAACCCGCCCCCCACACCCCGCTGAACCCCACCGCTGCGACTCGATCACCCGCCGAGCCCCACCCTGCCGGACGTGCCGGACGTGCCGGGGGATGGTCGGCCGGGGAGGCGGGTTCCTCGCTAGGCTCGGGTGGGCCGGGGTCTCCTTCTGGGAAACGGGGTGTGCGCATGCTCGGGTACGACGCGGACGGGTTCGTGCGGGACGGGGTGGCGCACCGGGTGGTGGCCGGGGCGGTGCACTACTTCCGCATCCACCCCGACCTGTGGGAGGACCGGCTGCGGCGGGTGCGGGCCCTGGGGGTGAACACCGTGGACACCTACGTGCCGTGGAACTTCCACGAACTGCCCGGCGGCCGGGTGGACTTCACCGGCTGGCGGGACGTGGCGCGGTTCGTGCGGCTGGCCGGGGACATGGGGCTGGACGTGATCCTGCGCCCCGGCCCGTACATCTGCGCGGAGTGGGAGTTCGGCGGGCTGCCGGCCCGGCTGCTGGCGGTGGACGGGCTGCGGCTGCGCTGCGCGGACCCGGCGTACCTGGCCGCGGTGGACGGCTGGTTCGACGCGCTGGTGCCCGAGGTGCTGCCGCTGCTGTCGAGCCGGGGCGGGCCGGTGGTGGCGGTGCAGGTGGAGAACGAGTACGGCAGCTACGGCGACGACACCGCGTACCTGCGGCACCTGCGCGACGGGTTGGTGCGGCGCGGCGTGGACTGCCTGCTGTTCACCACCGACGGCGCCCACGACACCATGCAGCAGGGCGGCGCCCTGCCCGGGCACCTGGCCACCGTGACCTTCGGCTCTCGCGCCCCCGAGCGCCTGGCGGTGCTGCGCCGCCACCAGCCCGAAGGGCCGCTGACCGCCATGGAGTTCTGGATCGGCTGGTTCGACCAGTGGGGCCTGCCCCACCACGTGCGCGACGCCGAGGAGACCGCGGCCTCGCTGGACGAACTGCTGGCCACCGGCGCCTCCGTCAGTCTCTACATGGCGCACGGCGGCACCAACTTCGGCCTGTGGTCCGGCGCCAACCACGCCGGCGCGCATCCGCTGGACGCCGGCTACGAGCCGACCGTCACCAGCTACGACTACGACGCGCCGATCGGCGAGGCCGGCGAGCTGACCGAGAAGTTCCACGCGCTACGCGAGGTCATCGGCCGCTACGTCCGGCTGCCGGAGGGCGAACTGCCCTCCCCCGCACCCCGGGTGGCGCCGCAGCGCCTGGAGCGTCCGCAGGGGCGGGCGGCGCTGCTGGCGGAGCTGGACGCGCTGTCCCAGCCGGTGGAGCGGGCCGCGCCGCTGCCCATGGAGCTGCTCGGGCAGTCCCTGGGCCTGATCCACTACCGCACCCGGGTGCCCGGCCCGCGGCCCGAACTGCCGCTGCGCATCGACGGGTTGGCCGACCGGGCGCAGGTCTTCGCGGACGGGCGCCCGCTGGGCACCCTCGACCGCAACTCCCCCGGCACGACGCTGGAACTGGCTACCGGGGAGGACGGGGTCACCCTGGACATCCTGGTCGAGGCGCTGGGCCGGGTGAACTACGGCCCGAACATG
The DNA here is from genome assembly GCF_040303045.1 of Kitasatospora sp. NPDC096140. Lineage (NCBI taxonomy): Bacteria > Bacillati > Actinomycetota > Actinomycetes > Kitasatosporales > Streptomycetaceae > Kitasatospora > Kitasatospora sp. NPDC096140. The sequence continues at coordinate 220,678 of NZ_JBEOUW010000002.1, read as the reverse complement.
GACGACCGCAAGGGCATCACGCGCGGCGTCTCGCACGGCGGCCAGCGGCTGTTCGGCTGGCAGATCCGGCCGCTGCCGCTGACGGACCTGTCCGCGCTGCGCTTGGCCCCGGGCACGCCCGACACCCCGGCCCGGGACGGCGAGCCGGTGTTCCACCGCTTCACCGCCGAGCTGCCCTCCCCCGCCGACGCGTTCGTCGCCCTGCCCGGCTGGGGCCGCGGACTGCTGTGGCTCAACGGCTTCCTGCTCGGCCGCTACAGCGCCGCCGGCCCCCAGCGCACCCTCTACGCCCCGGCGCCGCTGTGGCGGGCGGGCGGCAACGAGCTGGTCGTGCTGGAGCTCGAACACCACGGCGAGGCAATGGAGTTGCGCGACCACCCGGACCTCGGGCCGACCGCGGCGGCCCCCAGCGCCGAGTACTGAAGCCCGCGGCGCCCACCGGAGCGGCGCCCACCGGACCCGGCCCGCGCGGGCCGGGTCAGTCCCACCAGAAGGACCACTGGTGGGCGCCCACCAGCTGCTCGGCGTACTCGGTGAGGCTGCCGGAGCCCTGGAAGACCAGGTCGGGGCAGAGCGAGGTGTGCTCGGCGGCCAGCGGGAGCGCCTCGGCGAGCGTGGCGGGCGGTACGGGGACGCTCAGCTCCAGGGTGTCGAAGCCGACCTCGACGACCCGGGCGCCGAAGCGGCGCTCCCAGTCGGCGAGCACGGCGGCGACCTGGGCGATGTCGTCCACGTGGTTCACCGGCCCGCCCCAGCCGCACACCGCCAGCGCCTCGGCGCCGCCGCCGGCCCGCACCAGGCCCAGGCGGACGTCCTTGACGGACTGCAGCACGTCGGCAAGCTCTTGAGCTTCGCCGCCCGCCGCCCCCTCGGGCACGTCGGCCGCGGGCGCGGTGCCGGGCCAGGTGAACCCGTAGGGGGCCAGGGCCTCGGCCAGTTCCCCGTCCTCCTCGTAGCCGCCCGCCTCGCCGGTCTCCCACCAGCTGCGCAGCAGCGCGGCCGGGTCGTACAGCCCGGGTATCGCGGCGTCGGTGGGGTACAGCTCGCCGGACAGCCAGGGCCGGTAGTCGGCGTCGCCGCGGTCCAGCGGGCTGAGCAGCAGCGGCCACAGCCCGCTCTGCGGGTGCGCGCGGTGCAGCTGCGCCCACAGCCCGGCGGGGGCGGGGGCGTCGCTGATCCACAGCAGCGGCTCCCGGCCGTCGTCGGCGCCGACGAGGCGGCCGGGCGGCAGGGGGACGGTCAGGTCGGCGAGGGCGGCGGCGAGGTCCGGGTGCTGCGTCATGGCGCCCACCGTAGGAGCGGGCACCGACAATCCGGGCGGGTGCGGGCGGGCGCCCGCGCCGCAGGCCTGACCCCCGCACGGCCGACCGGCCTTCCCCCCGTCCCGGGAAGGGGGGAAGGCCGGTCGGCCGAAACGCCCTGCCGTTACGGGCAGTTGCCGTCGCCGGCCGCTGATCAGGCCCAGGGCAGTTCGGAGCGGGTGCGCCAGTACGCCTCGGCCGGCTCGGCCATGCCGTCGAGGGCCGCGAGGTCCTGCGGGGTCAGCCGGGCCTCGGCGGCGGTGAGGTTGGAGGCGAGCTGGTCGAGGGTGGCGGCGCCGGACAGGACGACGTCGGCCCAGGGCTGGGCGGCGGCCGCGGCCAGGGCGAGGGCGTCGGGGGCGGCGGCGGTGCGGTCGGCGAGGGTGCGCAGGGCGGCGGTGTCGGGGCCGGTGGCGTTGCGGCCGGCCAGGCGGCCGTTGGCCATGCCTTCCTTGACCACGACGAGCCAGCCGGCCGCGTGGGCCTCGGCGAGGGCGGGGGCGGCGGAGGTCTCCAGCAGATTCCAGGTGGCCTGGACGGCGGTGAACAGCGGGCGGCCGGCCACGGTGACGGCGAGGGCCTCGCGGATGGTGTCGCCCTGGGCGGGGCCGCTGGTGGACAGGCCCACCCGCACGCCGTCGGCGGCGAGCGCGGCCAGCCGTTCGTGCAGGGCGGGGTCGGTGAGGGCGGGGCTGCCGGGGACGACGGAGTGGACGAGGTAGACGTCGAGGCGGTCGCCGAGCAGGGCGCGGGTTTCGCGGACCTGGCGGTCGAAGACCGCCGCCGAGTGCTCCTTGACCTCGTGCGCGGCCACCCCGCCGACCTGCCAGCCGGCCGTGTAGGTGTAGCCCCACTTGCTGCCGACCGTCACCTCGGCCGCCGCCTCGGGGTGTTCGTCCAGCCACTGGGCGAGGAACTCCTCGCCGCGGCCGTAGGAGCGGGCGGTGTCAAGGTAGCGCACTCCGGCGGCGTACGCGGCGTCGAGCAGGGCGTGGGTGCGCTCGCGCAGTGCCTCGACGGTGCGGTCGGCGGGCAGGTCCGTGTCGCGCCCGAGGGTGATGTAGCCGGGCCGGCCGACGGCGGCGGTGCCCAGTCCCAGGCGCGCGGGCTGCGGACGGGCGGCCTGCGGGCGGGCGGGGGCTCCGGCGGTGGGGTCGGTCGGCATGGCGTGGTCTCCTCGGGCGCGACGGGTTCTCACCTGGGACTTTAGTCGTGCCCGATCATCCGCCGGCGATCACGTCGGGTCGCCATCCGCCGGCGGCCACGTCCGGTCGGCCGTCAGATCGCCCACCGCACGGGGTGCCACGGGGAGGAGACGCGCCCGGGCCCCAGACCGGGCACGGGGCCGGACGCCGAACCGGGCCCCAGACCAGGCACCGAACCGGACGCCGAACCGGCTGCCGACCCGGCTGCCGACCCGGCTGCCGACCCGGCTGCCGGGCCGAGCGGCTGGTCCAGGCGCAGCACGAAGTTGACGTAGTCCAGCGGCTTGCCCGGCCAGTGGCAGTCGTTGCTGATGAGCAGCTGACTGCGGACGCCGTCGCGTTCGGTGACCGGCCCGGGGGTGGTGCGCAGGTTCGGCCGCCAGCCGCGCTCCCACGAGTGGTGTTCCAGGGACAGCGTCCAGCTCTCCCCGTCGACCTGCAGTGCCGCGCCGACGCGCCCGGCCAGCACCCGGGAGCCGTGCGGGCCGCGTACGACTGCCCGCTGGTCGAAGTCGGCGTTGCGCCCGATGACGGTGATCCGCCACGCGCCGTGGTACCTGAGCATGCCCGCCTCCTGACGCCGGGTCGGGCGCCTCCTCCGGCGGGTGGCGCCCGTCCACGTCTACGGCCCGGGGCCGCCGCCCGGCTCACCCGGGCGCGCTCCGGTCTTCCGGCCCCCTCGGCGGCCGGGCCGCCGGCCATGGCCCCGCGGCTCGTACACCTGTCGTGAGCTGCTAGTGTTCCTCTTGTTGCGAGGGGGACTGACCTCTCGCCAGGCGTCAGCGGTGCTACCAGAGCACGCCCTACTTTCAGTAGGGAGAGTCCGTGCGATCCGGGCCTGGCGCTCCATCGTCGGACGGGGTCCGGCACCCATCGGGGTGCCGGGCCCCGTCCGCGTTTCCGGGGCCGGACGCCGGGGGCAGGCACCGGGCGCCGGCGCGGTCCCGCGGCCGACCGCCCCCGTGCGCACCCGGCCCCGGTCACGCCGTCGCCCGGGCGGCGAGGGCGCGGAGCTGGACGTGGACGGCGGCGGGTTCGGTGCCGGTGAGGGCGGCGACCTGTACGGCGGTCAGGTCGAGGACCAGGTGCAGCAGCAGGACGTCCTGCTGCGCGGCGGTGAGGTGGGCGACCGGCCCGAACGGCCGGGGTCCGGCCAGGGTGCGGACCCGGCGGCGCACCGCCTGCCAGGCGCACGCGGCCGGGCTGGCGGTGGCCAGGGCGTCGAGCCAGTGCCCGCCGAGTTCCTCGAAGGCGTCGCGCACGACGAGTTGTGCGTCGGCGGCCGGCAGGATCAGGGCGGTGTAGTCGAGGTAGTGGCGCAGGTGGAGGTCGTGCAGCGCCCACAGGCCCAGGGTCGGTCCGCGGGCGGCCGCTGTGCGGGGTGGTGTCGGCATGGTGGTGTCCCGAGGTGTCCCGAGGTCGGCGCGGGCGGGTGCGGGTCGGCGGACGGCCCGCGCACGGAGCGCGGGTGGGTGCGGGCCCGCGGACGGAGCGCGGTTGGCGCGCTCCGTCCGCGGGCCCGGTCACACGGGCACCGGCGGGCTGTCGTCGGTGCCTTCGCGGCCCGCCGCGGTGCGGGGGCCGGGGTCGTCGGGCCGTTCGGCGGCGAGGCTGTTGCGCAGCGTCACCCACAGCCGGAACAGGATCTCCGTCGAGGTGCCGCCGCTGGAGGACTGCATGGCCCGGGCGAACTCGCTGTGGTGCATGCGGGAGTTGACCGGGACGGGCGTGCGGGCGTTGTTGGTCCGCTCCCAGGCCGCCGCCCACAGCACGCGGCGGACCTCCCTGACCTCGCAGGCCTCCATGTAGGCGAGGAACACGGGTTTGTGCAGCGGGGCCTCGCCCTTGAGGACCAGGGCGAGCGTGCTGGCGGGCAGGCGTCTGCCCCTGCCGCGGGCCCGGCGGTCCAGTTCCCGCAGGGAGGGCCAGTCGGCCTTGCGCCGCATCTCGTGCATGGCCTGGCGCAGGTCGGCGAAGGTGTCGACCTGCTCGGGGTCGACCCGCCGCGGTGCCCGCAGCCGGCGGCTCCCCGAGGGGCGGGGCACGTGGGCCCAGTAGTTGGCCTGGGCCCACTTGCGCCGGGCGGTCTTGAGGTCGCCGCCGCATTCGCGGGTGACGGCCTCGACGACCTTCCAGCTCGGCACGGAGTGCCCGCCGGCGGCCCGCTGCAGGGTGGTGGCGTGGTAGTTGGTCCGATCGGCGAGTTGACGGTACGTCAGGTCGGCTCGTTCGCGCTGTTCGCGGAGCCAGGCGGCGAGCCGGCCCAGGGCCGGTTCGGTCGCCTCGATCGGTTTCTCTGGGCGTCCCATCGCAGGCGGGCGCTTTCCGCTAGGCCCGCTCCCGTCGCCGTCCGGCGGCCAGCAGCCAGCCTCCGGTGGCCAGTTCGAGCGCCGCTCCGGCGGACATGCCGGTCGCCACCAGCGCAGCCGCCAGGACGACCGTCACCACGACCACGACGACGACCGCGGCCGGCTCGCCGAGCGCGGACGGCCGGGGCAGGCGGGGGCGGGGGCGGCGCGCGGGTTTCGGGGCGCCGGCCGCGCAGTGGATGCGGGCACGCCGGTTCCGTTTCCTCGTCATCGAGGATCCTCCTATATCACTGTCCACTCCAACGGACGGGCACTTCGCGCGGTTGGCGTCGCTCGGGGTGCCCGGTGGCGTAACACTCTGTCAGGCATACGGGTGATTCCCAATCGGTTCGGTGAACATCGCGCGGATTGATGCGCCGGGGTCCCGGCCCCCGCCCGCAATCTTCGGAACGGCCTACCAGAAAGGGGCAGTTCAGCGATTTGAAACCGGATATTGATGTGCGTTCGTGCAGCATCCCCTTGTAAGCCGTCCTGGCCGGATGTGACGATTTGCAGCGGCGTCACCCGGACCTGCGGGTCCGGAACCCGGGGGGCGCTGTTCACTCCAACATCTCGGGAACATCGGCAACGGGCCGTGTTGGCGCATGGGCCCGCCCGGACAGCAGAGACCGCCCGGCCCCTGGTGGCCCGAGGCGGTCTCTCTGCATTCCCGGCGGCTGTTTGCACGGGAAGTCGGCGGGGTCGACTTCCCGTGCAACGGGCCGTCAGGGAGCAGGGGCCGGGGCGGGCGGCTCGCCGGTGCTCCCGGCCGGTTCCGCGGCCGGGGCGAGCGCGGCCCGTAGGGCGCCGTGGTGTTCGCGCGGGGTGCCGAGCTTCTCGCTGCCCCACATCACGGCGGGGCCGATGAGGGCGGTCAGCGCGGCCGGCGCGACCACCGAGGCGGGCAGGTCGGCGGCCGTCGCCGCGCCGACGATGAGCACCGCCGCGACGCTGCCCGCCAGGACGACCGCGCGGTCGTGCCGGCTCTCCCGGGCGGTGACCAGGTCGGCCGGCGTCTCGGGCAGGTCCGCCTCGTCCAGCAGGCCCATCCACCGGCCCTGCACGGACCGGTCGAGCAGGGTGGCGACCAGCCGGGCCAGTCGGGGCACCGCCTCCGGCCCGTCCCGCAGGGCGTTCGACATCTCCCGCTCCAGGGCCTGCTGCACACCGGCGATGTGCGGGCGCAGGGCCTTGCGCCGCTGCTCGCGGTCCACGCCGTACTCGGCGAACCAGCCCAGGCGGTTGGTGTGGCGGGTGACGTGCCGGTCGAGTTCCAGCAGCGGGATCGTCCCGTCGGCGGCCTCCTGGCACTTCCTGAGGAGCCGCGCGAGGTCGACGGCCGAGGTGAGCGGAAGGCTCTCGCCGACCCGCCGCCGGTAAAGATGCATCGAACGGTAGACCCACAGCACGGCCGCACTGCCCAAGCCGGCGCAGAGGGAGAAGGTCAGCAGCGTGTTCCTCTGGAGGAACTCCGGGTCCTCCGAACTGCTCGGGTGGACGGTGAGGAAGAGGCCGGTCAGCGCGAATGTCGCGACCAGCGCTGCGGGGAGCATGACGAAGACCAGGAGCCAGGCCTCGATGCCCCAGGACCGCCGGATCCCCCGACGCCAGTGCTCCTGCAGCGTCGCCGGGGCCGTGCCCACCGGCGCGTGCAGGTCGCGTCCGTACCCGTCGACGTCGGCCGCGCTCGGGATGACGGCACGCGGCAGCCGGCCGGCGATCTGCGGCGGGATCCACCACCCCTTCCACAGGTCGAGGACGTCCAACACCCCCATGGCGGGCCGGTAGAGCACCCCCGCCACGAAGGGCGGGACCGACACCAGCACCAGCGACTCGACCCACCGCACGCCACGGCCCCCGTTCCCGATCCGGAATGATCGTGGAAGTGCCTACCACCTGGGGCGCGTTGGGAATCCCGTACGGCCGGTTCGGCTCACGGGCGGGTGGCGTGGGCCGCGCGGGTGCGGCAGTGGGAGAGGGCGAGCTTGAGGCGGGTGTCCGGGCGGGGAACGGCGGTGAGGAGTTCACCGGCGGAGACCAGGACGGTCCAGTAGCGGGCCGGGTCGCCGGTGCGGGGCAGCGGGTGGGCGGCGGTAAGGGAGAGGTAGGCGGCGGTCAGGTTGCCGGTGGTGAACCAGCGGGCCAGGCCGTGCCGGTGGCCGCTGCGGATGCCGCCCATGGCGTCGATTGCGGCGAGGAAGAGGTCGATGACGGCCCGGTCCCGGGAGTCGAGGACGACGGGCACGTCGAACACGCCCAGGGCTTCGAGGAGTTCACCCGTGTCGGCCTCGGCGTTCGGGCGGGGGTGGGGCGGGGCGAACAGGGCGTCGCGGCACTCGTCGAGCCGGCGGGCCGTTTCGACGGCCGGGATGTCGAGCGCGGCGCAGACCGCGCGGGCGCAGCGCTCGGGCTCGCCGGTGCGGCGGGCGAGGGCGGCGTAGGCCTCGGCGGGGGTACGGCCGGCGGTGAGGAGGTGCCGGGCGGTGACGGCGAGTCGCATGGGGGTGCCTCCGGTTCAGACCGCGACGGCGGCGGGCGCGAGGGCGGGGGCGGGATCGGGCCCGGGATCGGGATCGGGGGCGACGAGCACCCAGACGAACTTGCCGATCCCGCCCGAGCGCGGACAGCAACCCCAGCGCTCGGCCAGCTCGTTGACGAGGAACAGGCCCCGCCCGCACTCGTCGTCCGGCGAAGCGGCACGGAGGGAGGGGCGGCCCGAGCCGGCGTCGTGGACCTCGATGCGCAGCCGGTCCCCGACGACGGAGAAGCGGACCTCGACCAGCCGGTCGGCGGGCGCGTCGGAGTGCCGGACGGCGTTGGCGAACAGCTCGCCGAGCAGCAGTTCGGCGGTGCCGGCGTAGCAGTCGCCGAGGGGCAGCGCGGCGAGGTAGGCGCGCAGGAAGTGGCGGGCGAACGGGGTGGAGTCCGTACGGGAGTCCAGCCGGGCGGCAAACGTGCGGGGGCGGTGGGACACGGGCATGGCGAAGTACCTCGGGGGGCGGAAGGGGGGCGTGCGAAAGGAGCGCGGTGTCACGCTGTGCAAGCAAAAGATCGCGTTCCGGTATCAATGATCGGCGCCCGGAGGTACGGTGATGGCCGAAATCAGGTACCAGGCACATGTTGGTACGTCAGGGGGCTGCTGTGGCACACCGGCGAATCAAGCGGGAATTGACAGCCAGTTCGGCTCAACTGTTCGGCGAGGAGCTGCGGTTCTACCGGGAGCAGGCCGAGGTCACGCAGGAAGAGATGGGCAAGCTGCTGCACTGCAGCCGAACGATCATCACCCGCTATGAGAGCGGCCAGCGACGCATGCCACCGGAGCTGGTGGCGAAGGCTGATGAGCTGCTCGGCGCGGGTGGGGCGCTGATCCGGCTCTGGGGTCGGGTCGACTGGAACGCACAGGCCGAACATCCGGATTGGTTCCAGAGCCACGTCGACATGGAGTCCGAAGCTGCCGCTGCCAGGATCTTTCAGCTGGCTGTGGTGCACGGGCTTCTACAGTGTCGCGAATACGCGGAAGCAGTATTCGCCATCAGTGATGCGGCCGGGAAACGTGACGTAATCCGGGAGCGGACAGTAGCTCGGCTGGCGAGGCAGAAGCGGTTCCTGGAGCCGGAGGGACCGCTACTCCTGGTGATTCTGGACGAGAGCGCCATCAGGACCGTCTTCGGCGGCCCTGGGGTGATGATGCGCCAGATGCAACATCTGCTGTCTATCTCGAAGCTTCCGAACGTCGTCATCCAGGTCGTCCCGTTCACACGTCGTCCAGTCATCGTCGACAAGTCCATGGTGCTGCTGGAGATGCCGGACGGGCGGACCAGCGTCTACTCCGAGAGTCTCGACCGAGGGCATTCCAGCGATGATCCGGTGATCGTGGCAGGTCATCGTCGCAGCTATGATCTGCTTCTCGGGGAGGCACTGCCGGTAGCCGACTCGCGCGCGCTGATCGCCGATGCGCTGGAGGGTTTCAGAGATGACGAGGACCGAGTTCAACGCGACTGCCTGGCGCAAGAGCAGCTACAGCGGCGGCAACGGCGGCGACTGCATCGAGGTAGCCCCCGGATTCCCCAACCTCGTCCCCGTCCGTGACTCCAAGGACCCCAACGGCCCGGCCCTCGTTTTCACGGCCACGGCCTGGGAAGCCTTCCTCACAGCCGTCCGCACGGGCGACCTTCCGGCCTAACAGCCCCGGGGAGCCAGCCATGCCGACCTGGCACAAGAGCAGCCACAGCGGCCCAGACGGCGGCGACTGCATCGAAGTGGCCCCCGGATTCCCCAACCTCGTTCCTGTGCGCGACTCCAAGGACCCCGACGGCCCGGCCCTCGTTTTCACGGCCGCGGCCTGGGAAGCCTTCCTCACGGCCGTCCGCACGGGCGACCTTCCCGCGTAGGACCCACCGAGGAGCCGGCATGCCGACCTGGCGCAAGAGCAGCTACAGCGGGGACAACGGGGGCGAGTGCATCGAGGTGGCCCCCGGATTCCTGCCCGGCGCGATCCCCGTGCGTGACTCCAAGGACCCCGACGGCCCCGTCCTCGTTTTCCCTACTGCGGCCTGGGAAGCCTTCATCACAGCCGTCCGCACGGGCGACCTTCCGGCCTGACCGCCCCGAGGAGCCAGCATGCCGACCTGGCGCAAGAGCAGCCACAGCGGCACCAACGGCGGCAACTGCATCGAGGTAGCCCCCGGGCTCCCCAACCTCGTTCCCGTGCGTGACTCCAAGGACCCTGACGGCCCCGTCCTCGCCTTCCCGGTGGCCGCGTGGGGTTCCTTCATCGCCGCCGTCCGGGAGGGCGAGTTCCCGGTCGAGGGCTGACCCGGCACCTCAACAAAACCCAGACGAGGTAGGGACAACCCCCCGGGGAATCCGCCGGGCTGCCGGAGGGGCCCGGCGGTGTCGTGCGAGGAGGATCAAGGGCGTCCGAACGGACCGTCCCTGACCCCACGTCACCGAACCGAGGCCCCGCGATGCCCCACTCCCCCTCCGCACGTCTGGACCCCGACCGCCCCCGTACCGCCGCCGCGCCGCTCGGCGCCGCCTTACCGCCGGCTCCAGTGCGTACCGCATTCGCCTTGTGGGTGACGGCCGTTGCCGCCGGCGCGTTCGAGACGGTCCTGGCGGTCGGCAGGATGCTCGCCGACTCCTCCGGCTCCGGGGGCGGCATCGTCGCGGGCCTCGCGATCCGTCTGCCGGTCTTCACCGCCGCGCTGCTGGCTGCCCGGCAGATGCGCCGGGGCCGTAACTGGGCCCGGATCGCGCTCGCGCTGGGCCTGGGTGTCCTGGGCACGGCGTCGATGGTGCTCCAGCCGATCCAGGCCCTGGCCCAGGGGCGTTCCCTGAGCTGGGAGCTGGCGCAGGCCGGGCCGCTGGACCTCGTCTTCGGCGCCAGCCGGGCCCTGCACGTGGGTTCGGTGCTCTCCGCCGTCGTGCTGATGTTCCTGCCCGCCGCGAACGCCTTCTTCCGGGCGGCCCGCTCGCGTCGGGGGCCCGGCCCGGCGGGGAGTTGAGTACCGGGGCGGATTGCGGGCCACGGCTGCGACCGGACAGGGTGTGGGGGCAAACGTGCGTGCGACCCGAGAGGACACCCGGCCGGTGGAAGGCTTCCTGCAGCTCCTCCTCTATCCGCTGATCAAGCTCTTCGACGCCCTGCAGGGCGCGCGCGGGCACTGGCCCACCGAGCGGCGGATGCGCGCCCTCGCCTCCTCGCCGCGGGCGCGGGCGGCCCGGGCCGCGGAACGGGAGCGGATCCAGGGGGTGGTGGACGCGCTGGGCGCGGTGGAGGGGGTCGAGCACGTGCTGACCCTGGTCTCGGACTACTCCCTCGCCCCGTCCGCCTTCGGCCTGTTCCGCACCACGTCCGACGGCCGCGCGCTGATGGTCTGCCGGATGTACGCCCGCGCCTACTTCGTGATCCGGGAGGACATCACCGCCGTCCTGCCCAGGATCGGGGCGGCGAACGTGGCCGCGTGGTCCCCCGCCGGGCAGCGGACGAGCGCGGGCGGGACGGTCGAGCACGCGCTGCGCTGGTACCGCGACGGCGGCAGGACCGCGGAGGGCTGGGCGATGGACTCCCCCGCGCTGTTCAGCCCGGGGGCCCGGCTGCACTGGGAGCGGCCCGGCGTCGGCATCCACGACCCGGCGCGGCCGTACCCGGTCGTGGACGACCCGCGCCACGTCCTGGACCGGACCCCGCCGGACGGCGACCCTGCGCAGCTGCTGCGCGAGGCCCGCGCGGACGGGCGGGGCGTGATCCTGGAGCTGGTCCTCGGCGCGGACGGGCGCGACCACGCGACGTACCACGTGGTGCCGCGCGGCGGCTTCGCGGGGCGCGGGCGGCTCTGAGCTGGAGGCCCTGAGCGGGAGGCTCCGAGCGGACTTCTGCGGTTCCGAGCGCGATCGCGGCCGCCGGCGGGGAGCCCGCCGACGGCCGCGCTCAGTCGCGGCTCAGCACTGGGGGCGACGGCCGTGGTTGGCCCCGCGCCTGGCCCTGGCCTTCTTCTTGCGGCGGCGCTTCGACGACATGGCCACTCCTCTCGCAACCGGGGACCCCCGGTCTTCCACCGTTCCACACCCGGCCCGCCGCCGCTCGACGGGCCGACGGCGCAGGTCGGCCAGGCAGGCCGGCCACCGGGCCCGCCGCTCAGGCGCGGGTCTCCAGGGCGGCGCGCCAGGCGGGGCTGTCGACGTAGTGGTTGTCGAAGCGCTCGGAGGAGGCGGCGATGGCCGCCGGCGGGGTCTCGCCGCGCATGACGCTGCCCAGCAGGCGCAGGTAGTCGAAGCGGTCCATGCCGGGGGTGAACATGAAGAGCACGTCGGCCTCGGAGCCCTGTGCGGCGGCGAAGGCGTGCGGGGTGTTCGGGGGCACGGCGAGGAAGTCGCCCGCGCCGAGGACGGTGACGTCCTCGCCGACCAGCACCTCCAGGGAGCCGCTGATCACGAAGAACAGCTCCCAGGCCCGGGTGTGGAAGTGCGAGGGGGCTCCGGCGGCGCCCGCGGAGAAGGTGGAGCGGTAGACGGTGAAGCCGCCCTGGCCCGGGTCGGTCTCGGCGAGCAGGGTCATGGTGGCGCTCGGGTCGGCGCAGGTCTCGGCCTGGGCGCAGCGGGTCAGGATCGGGGCGGCGGTGGCGGTCGCGGCGTTGGTGTTCTTCGTCGTCGTCATGTGATCAATCTACGGCCTGATCGACCCATGATCATGTGGCAATTTAAGCCGACTTTCATGGGTCAATTCAGCCGCTCTTCCGCCGCCGCACGGCACCGCCCCGCGCCGGACGACCGACGCGGGGCGGGGCTGAGCAGGGCGGGGGGCTCAGTTCCTGCGGATGAAGCCGATCTCGACGGAGGAGAGGAACGGCTGGACGCCGACGCACTGCCAGCCGACCGCCTCCACGTTGCGGATCATCACGTCGAGCTCCTTGCGGATCTTCTTCATCGTCGCGCCGGGGTGGCGGAAGTCGATGTCCAGGACGGCGACGAAGGTGGCGTCGCCCTCGTTGAACGCGGTCCTGGCGTCCGCGACGAGCTTCTGCATGCGCCATGCGTGGATCAGCCCCATGGTGGTCTCCCCCTGGACGGTCGGGCACGGTCTCACTCCTCAGGGTGCCCGCCACGTCCAGCATTTGACCCTCCGTCAGCAAACGATCTCCGCCGGAGAGCGGCCGGCCGGGGAGAGTCGGGGAGCGTCGGGGAGCGGTTCAGTCGGGGAGGTTCCCGTTGCCGCCCAGGTTGGCCACCATGCGGCGCAGCACGTTGATGGTGGTCACGAAGTCCTCGGGGGCGATGCCCTCGTGGGTGCGTTCGTGGATGCGCAGGTTGCGTTCGCGGGCGCGCAGGCGGGCGGCTTCGCCGTCGTCGGTGAGGGTGAGGGCGGTGTCGGCGTCCTCGGTCAGCCAGCCGCGGGCGATCAGGTCGTCGAGGACGGCGTCGAAGGCGGTGTCCTGGTCGTCGTAGGGGGTGAGCCGTTCGATCAGGGTGGTCCGGTGCCAGCCGCCGGGCCTGCCGGCGACGTGGTTGAGCGTCCACCAGTGCGGCTGGGTGAGGCCCTCCACGGCCAGCTGCTCGCGCAGGCCGCCGACCACCCGGCGGTAGGCCTCGCCGCTCCACGCCCCGATGGGCTGGGTGGCGATGACCTCCGGTGCGTACGTCTTGATCGTCATGTTCCGCGGTCCTTCCACGCGTCCGGTCATGGATCGTCAGGATGCGACCGACCGTAGGACTTCAAGCCTCCTTGAGGTCAATGCGGGCGGGCCCGGAAATCGGGTCGCCGCTGGTCAGCCGTGTCCGGTACGGTCGCCGAGCCGTTCTCGATGTCGTACCGAAAGCAGGTTGTCTACATGGCGTGTCGGATCAGTGAGCTCGTGCTGGGTTGCCGCGAACCCGAGGTGCTGGCGCGGTTCTGGTGCGAGGTCCTGGACTTCGTCGTGCTCGGCCGCGAGGACGACGGCTCGATGGAGATCGGGCCGCGCGAGGGCTTCGGCGGTGCGCAGCCGACGCTCTTCCTCAGCCGCCGGGACGCGCCGGAGCCGGGCAAGTCCCGGCTGCACATCGACGTCAACGCCACCGATCGCGATCAGGACGCCGAGCTGGAGCGCCTGCTGAAGCTCGGTGCCCGCCCGGCCGACATCGGCCAGACCGGGGACGAGCACTGGCACGTCCTGATGGACCCGGAGGGCAACGAGTTCTGCCTGCTCAGGACCCGCCTGGCCCCGCTGTAACGCCCGCCGGACCGACTGACCGACCGACTGACCGACTGACCGACTGACCGACTGACCGACTGACGCCGTGACCTCGCCCGACCCGGCGGGGTCACGGTGTCAGTCGTCGAACTCGAAGCCCGAAGCCTCTGCACGGGCGATGAGGTCGCGCACCGCTTCGGGGTCGGCGATGACGGATTCGACGGCGGCCTTGAGCCGCGCGAGGTCGCTCGGACCACCCACCGCGCAGAACATGCCGGCCTCGCTGTCGAATTCCAGGCGCTCGGCGATGTCAGGCCAGGCGAACTGCACGAGACCTTCCCAGAAGTACCCGTTCGGCTCGTGCCCGGCGGCAGCTACTGCGGCATCGGCAGCCAGGCCGCCGGCATCCAACGTCAACGAGTACTCGCCGGCGATGTCATGCAGGCGGGTGGTCACGACGCGATCCTCTCACGCCCGGTGCACGAGCCGCCCGACCTCCCGAAGCGCTCGCCCGATCGCTCACCGCTCCCGGCCCCGGGGCCCTGCTCGGCTCGGGCCCTACCCGGCGGCGCGGTCGTAGGCGCGCAGGGTGAGCAGGGCGGCGAGGGTGACGCCGGGGCGGGCCTGGGTCTCGATGGTGGGCGACCAGCGGGCCCAGCGGATCGGCCAGCCGCCGTCGTCCTGCTGCTGGGCGGCCAGGTGTGCCAGGCCGCGGTGCAGCTCGGCGTCGGTGAACCAGGGCCGGGCCGGGCTGTCCGGGGTGGGCGCGTAGTCGTGCGGCAGGTGGTGCTCGCCCAGGGCGTAGCCGGGGGCGGTGCGGGCCTGTTCGGGGTGGTCGGGGTCGAGCAGGACGATGCGCTGCCCGCGGACCAGCTCGCCCAGGCGGCGGGCCTGGCGGCGGGCCCAGTCGCGGTCCGGGGCGGCGGCGAGGAAGGTGACGGCGGCGCCGGCCTCGTACGGGTGGGTGTGCTCCAGCCGTTCGACGGCGCGGCGGCAGAAGTCGGCGGCGGCCGTCACCCAGGGGTGGTCGATGCCGGCGTGCAGCAGCGGGGCGGCGATCTGTCCGGTGGCCAGCAGGTCGGCGGCGGGGTCGTCGGGGACGGGCAGGAACGGCGGGTGCGGGTAGGGGCGCAGGGTGGGCAGGACGGCGGGCACGCCGCCCTCGGCGCTGCTGTGGGCGCTCAGCCAGTCGCAGATCCGCCGGGCCCGTTCGCCGTGCAGGGCGCCGGCCTCCTGCAGCACCCGCAGGGCGGCGGGCACCGCGATGGGCTGGGGGGCGGGGCCGCGGACGTCGGGTTCGAGGCCGAAGGCGTAGCCGCCGTCGGCGGTGGCGTAGGCGTCCAGGGCGGCGAGCAGCCCGGCGGGGCCCTCCGCGGCGGGGCCGGCGCCGAAGTGGAAGGCGAAGCGCCGCTGTTCCAGGACGCGTCCCGAGGTCCACAGGTACCGGCCGGCGCGTTCGAGCATGCTGTCGTTCACCCAGGTCATGCCTACGACGGTAGGCCGGGAACGGCCCGGCGGTCTTGAACGAATCGGCCGTACGGCTCGAACCTGGCGCGGCTGCCCGGCGCGCCTGCCCGGGGGTCCGCCTGCCGGTCATGGCGGCCGTGGGCGTCGCGGCCGGGCTGGCCTTCCTCCCCGCCCGCCGGGCGGGCGGGGCCGAGCCTGAGGTTCGCCAACTGCCGCCTAGTGTGGGCGACATGAAGCCCGTACCGGCTCTCGCCGCCACCCTCGCCGCCGCACTCGCCCTGTCCGCGACCGCCGTCGTCGGCCTCGCCGCGCCGGCGTCCGCCTCCTCCTCCGAGGCCGCGTCCTCCCCCGCGTCCGCCTCCGCCGACCCGCTGGAGAGCTACCGCCGCCAGCCGCTCGCCTGGGCCGCCTGCCAGGACGGGCAACTGGCCGCCGCCGGCGCCGAGTGCGCGAGCCTGACCGTCCCGCTGGACTACCGCGAGCCGCGGGGCCGCACACTGTCCCTCGCCGTCTCCCGGATCAGGGCCGCCGACCCGGCCGCGCGCCGCGGCATCCTGCAGACCAACCCGGGCGGCCCCGGCAACCGCGGACTGGACATGCCCGTGGCGGTCCGGGCCGCGATGGCGCCCGCGACGGCCGCCGCGTACGACATCATCGGCATGGACCCCCGCGGGGTCGGCGCCAGCGGAGGCCTCGACTGCGGCCTCACCAGGGGCAGTTGGCTGCGCTCGGTGGGCACCGACCGGGCCGGCTTCGAGCAGGCCTGGACCCTCGCCGAGGCCGACGCCGACGCCTGCTGGGCCCGCTACCCCGACCTCCTGCCCCACCTGACCACCCGCAACACCGCCCGCGACGTCGACGTGCTGCGCGCCGCCCTCGGCGAGCAGCGGACCTCCTTCTTCGGCCAGTCCTACGGCGCACTGCTGGGCGCCGTGTACGCGCAGCTGTACCCCGGGCGCGTCGACCGCCTCGTCCTCGACAGCACCCCAGACCCGGCCCGCTACGGCGTCCGGCTGTTCCAGGACATGGGCGGCGCCAACGAACGCGCCCTGGACGACTTCGCCGCCTGGGCCGCCCCGCGCCACGCCACGTACGGCCTGGGCGCCACGCCGGCGGCCGTCCGGGCCACCGTCGAGGGCCTGGTCCGCCGGGCACAGGCGGCGCCGATCGCCATCGACGGCTTCCTCCTCGACGACCGGATGCTGCCCTTCCTGCTCGCCGTCTGCCAGGGCGACGACCGCGACGACGCCGACTACGCGGACGTGCTGCGCCGCCTCCTCGACGCCGCCGACGGCAAGCCGGTGCAGGCGGGCCCGCTCCTGCACGAACTGCTGTCCGCCGTCCTCACCCCGAGTCCGGAGGCCGGCGCCGACCTCGCGGCCGCGATCGGCATCCTGTGCGACGACGTCACCGTGCCGCACTCACCGCAGTGGTACCGCGACGCCGTCGAACGCGCCCGCCCCACCCAGCCCGTCTTCGGCCCGGTCTACAACTCCCCCACCCCGTGCGCCTCCTGGCGCCGCACCCCGGCGGAGCCGCCCGTCGACGTCCACCCCGCCGTCCCCGCCCTGCAGTTGCACGCCACCGGCGACACCCACGCCCCCTACCAGGGCGCCCTCGCCCTCCACGCCCGCATGCCCGCCTCCCGCCTGCTCACCGTCCCCGGCCGCGTCCACACCGTCTACCTCACCGGCTACAGCCCCTGCGCCGCCCGGGCCGTCGACACCTACCTGTCGACGGGCGCGCTGCCGCCGGCGGACGCCGTCTGCTGAGCGTCGGCGGCGTCCACCCGCTGCCCGCGGCGGGTCACCGTGCGGACGTGCCGGACCGCACCCCCACCACCCCCTACCCTCCACCACCCCTACTCCCCCGCCCCCGCCCCCTCCCGCAGGAACCCCGCGAACGCCGCCACCGCCGGCGCCACCCGCTGCCCGCGGCGCGTCACCGTGTGGACGTGCCGGACGGGGGTGTCGTCGGGGTGGAGCGGGATGAGGGCGATGTCGGGGCGGGCGGCGCGGGCGGCCAGCGAGGGGATCAGGGTGGGGCCCAGGCCGGCGGCGACCAGGCCGAGTTTGGCCGTCCAGGCGGCGACCGCGTACTCGATCCGGGGCTGGAAGCCGCTGCGCAGGCAGGCGGCGAGGAGGGTGGTCTCGGCGTGGCGGCGGGCGGCGATCCAGGGTTCGTCGGCGAGTTCGGCCAGCCGCAGGCGGCGCCGGCCGGCCAGGCGGTGTCCGCGTGGCAGGGCGACCAGCACCGGGTCCTCCAGCAGCGGCCGCACGTCGAACTGGTCCGCGTCGTAGGCGTCCTGGTCGTAGGAGGCGACGACGGCCAGGTCGATCGTGCCGTCGCCGAGTAGTTCCAGCAGGTGGGCGGAGAGGCCTTCGGTGAGGCTGATCGCCACCTGGGGGTGCGCGGTGCGGAAGGCGGCGAGCGCGCCGGGGACGAGGGCCGCGTTGGCGCTGTCGAAGGCGCCCACCCGCAGCTGTCCGGCGGTGAGTTCGGTGAGTGCGGCGAGGTCGCGCCGGGTGGTGTCGAGGCGTTCGAGCATGGCTTCGGCGTGCGGCAGCAGGGCGCGGCCGTGCTCGGTCAGCCGTACGCCGCGGGCCAGGCGGTCGAACAGCGGGGTGCCCAACTCGCTTTCCAGGGTGGCGATCTGGCGGGAGATCGCGGACTGGGTGAAGCCCAGCCGCTCTCCGGCGGCGGTGAAGGAGCCGAGGTGTGCGACGGTGCGGAAGACGTCCAGCCAAGCCATGTCCATTCCGCATGGTTACCATGCCGGACATTCGCTTGTCGCCTGACTCGGGGCTGCCTAGCGTGGTGGCCATGGAGAAGATCGCCTTTCTGGGGCTGGGCCGCATGGGCCTGCCGATGGCCCGTCGCCTCGCCGCCGCCGGCCACCCGTTGACCGTCTGGAACCGCTCCCCCGGCCGCGCCGGAGGCCTCACCGAGGCCGCCACCCCGGCGGAGGCGGTGCGGGGCGCGGACGTCGTCGTCACCATGCTCTCCGACCCGGCGGCGGTCGCCGAGGTGGCCGGGCGCTTCACGCCGGAGCTGACGCCGGGCACGCTGTGGATCGACATGTCCTCGATCGGCCCGGCCGCCACCGCCGGCCTGCGCGAGCAACTCCCGGACGGCGTCGCCCTGGTGGACGCCCCGGTGCTCGGCAGTGTGGGCCCGGCGGCCACCGGCGGCCTGACCGTCCTCGCGGGCGGCGAGGACGCCGACCTCGACCGCGCGCAGCCCGTCCTGGAGCAGCTGGGGCGGGTGCGGCGCTGCGGCGGCCCGGGGGCGGGTGCGGCGCTGAAGGTGGTGGCGATCGGCGCGATCGTGGCCTCGGTCACGGTGGTCGGCGAAGTGCTGGCGGTGGCCGGGGAGTTGGGCGTGCCACCGGAGGTGGCGCGGGAGGTGCTGGCGGCCGGGCCGCTCGCGGGGGTGGTGGCCCGGGCGCACAGCACGGACTCGGACTTCCCGGTGCGCCTGGCCGCGAAGGACCTGGCCCTGGCGGGCGGCGGCCCGGTCCTGGCGGCGGCCCGGGAGGTGCTGCTGGCGGACCCGTCGATCGCCGAGGAGGACCTGTCGGCGGTGGTGGGCGCCCTGCGGCGGGGGTAGGGCCCGAAGTCCCGGGCGCCGTACGGCCGGTGGCGGGTCCGCACCCCGCCACCGGCCGGGAGGCCCGGCCCGCCCTCCCCGGCCGGGAGCCCTGGCCTCCCCGGGCCCCGCCCCGCCTTCAGCCGATGACCGCGTCGACCTCGATCTCGACCAGCCACTGCTCGTCGAGGAAGCGCGAGACCTCCACGAAGGTGCAGGCCGGGCGGATCGTCGCGAAGCGTTCGCCGTGGGCGCGGGCGGCCTCCTTCCAGCGCGTGATGTCGGTGAGCATGATGCGGGTGCGCACGACGTCCCGGAGCGAGGCGCCGGCCTCCTTGAGGGCGGCTTCGGCGATGTCCAGGCAGCGGGCGGTCTGGGCGTGGACGTCGCCCTGCCCCACCGTGGTGCCGTTCTCGCCGAGCGGGGCGGTGCCCGCGACCGCGACGTACGGGCCCTTGCGCACGGCCCGGGAGAAGCCGATCCGCGGTTCGAGGGGGGAGCCGGAACTGACCATCTGTCGAGTGTTCTCCATGCCGCCATCGTGCCGCACTAGTGCACCTGCGGCCGTCCTTGACGGCCTCCGGCCTGCGCGGATGCCGGAGCCGGGCGCCACAGCCCGCCGGAACCGGGCCCCGGGTGCCCTACTGCACTAGTACACCAAAGCCAAGTTCCCGCAGTACAGGGCTTGTTGAGCCCATGCGTACGGCGTACATTCGTCGGCATCGGACACCACCGTACGCACGCACCGACGGGAAGCCCCTCCATGGACAACACCGACATCCTCGTCTCCGGCGGCGGCATCGCCGGGCCCGCCCTCGCCCACTGGCTGCGCCGCCACGGCTTCAACCCCACCGTCGTCGAGCGCGCCCCCGGCCCGCGCCCCGGCGGGCAGGCCGTCGACCTGCGCGGCGCCGCGCGCACCGTCGTCGAGCGGATGGGCCTGACGGAACGCGTCCGCGCGCTGTGCGTCGACCAGCGCGGCGTCGCCCTGGTCGACCGGCGAGGGCGCCGGACCGCCCGGATCCCCGTCGAGCTGTTCGAGGGCGAGGGCATCGTCTCCGAGGTCGAGATCCTGCGCGGCGACCTCGCCGACGTGCTCCGGGAGGCCACCGACGGCGTCGAGTACCTGTGGGACGACACCGTCACCGCACTCGCCGAGGACGCCCACGGCGTCACCGTCACCTTCGAGAACGCCCCCGCCCGCCGCTTCGCCCTGGTCGTCGGCGCGGACGGCCTGCACTCCGCCGTACGCCGCCTCGCCTTCGAAGCCCCCGACGGCCCCAGCAACAGCAACAGCAACGGCAACGGCGACGGCAGCCACTACCACCCGCTCGGCGGCTACCACGCCTGGTTCACCGTCCACGACCCCGCGCTCGCCCGCGACCTCGACAGCTGGTTCCTGATGTACAACGCCCCCGGCGGCCTGGTCGCCGGCGCCCGCCCGGGCCGGCTGCCCGGCGAGGTCAAGGCCTCCCTCGGCTTCCGCTCCGCCCCGCTGACGTACGACCGCCGCGACAGCGCCGCCCTCAAGCGCCTGCTCGCCGACCGCTTCGCCGGCGCCGGCTGGGAGGTGGACCGGCTGCTCGCCGGAATGCGCACCGCCGAGGACTTCGCCTTCGACTCCTTCGGCCAGATCCGCCTCGACCACTACAGCCGCGGCCGCGTCGTCCTGCTCGGCGACGCCGGCTACAGCCCCAGCCCCCTCACCGGCCTCGGCACCAGCCTCGCCCTCGTCGGCGCCTACCTGCTCGCCGGCGAACTCGCCGCCGACGACGGCGACTTCCGCACCGCCTTCGCCCGCTACGAGGAGCTGATGCGCCCCTACGTCGCCCGGGCCCAGGAACTGCCGCCCGGCGGCCTGAGCGGCTACGCCCCCGACAGCGCCCTCATGATCCGCCTGCGCGCCGCCTCCATGCGCTGGATGAGCCGCCGACCGCTGCGCAACCTGCTCGCCGCCCAGTTCACCAAGGCCGACGCCATCGACCTACCCGACTACCCGCTGCCGGCCCGCACCGCCGCGGCCTGAAACACCGGGGCCCGCACCGCCGCGGCCTGAAAGGACACCGGGCTTGCACGGGGGGCTTGCACGGGGGGGCTTGCACCTCACGCGACGTCAGGAGGAATGCTCGTGCCATGACCACCGAACAGACGTGGAAGGTCGGCCCCCTCGCCGAGGCCAGCGGCCTGACCGTACGCACCCTGCACCACTGGGACGGCATCGGCCTGCTCAGCCCCTCCCTGCGCACCTCCTCCGGCCACCGCGCCTACACCGAGCCGGACGTCGTCCGCCTCTACCAGATCCTCGCCCTGCGCCGCCTGGGCCTGGGCCTGGACACCATCGCCACCTGCCTGGACGCCGGCATCGACCCCGTCCGGCTGGTGGGCGAGCACCTGGCCGCCACCGAGGCCTCCCTCGCCGCCCTGCAGGCGCTGCGCGAACGCCTCGCCCACGTGCACACCGAACTCACCGCCGAACGCACCCCCGACACCGCCGACCTGCTGCGCCTGGTCCAGGCCGTCGGCGCCACCGGACCCACCGGCCCCGCCGCCCAGGAGGTCCTGCACCGCCACCTCGACGACGACCAGGTCCACGCCCTCGCCGACCACGCCGCCGCCCTCGGCCCCGCCGCCCACTACCTGCTGGAGGTCGAATGGCCCCAGCTCTACCGCAGCGCCGAGGCCCTGCGCACCGCCGGGGTCGAACCCACCGACCCCCGGGTCCGCCGCATCGCCGGGCGCCTCGACGAACTCTCCCGCCTCTTCAGCGGCGGCGACACCACCCTCGCGGCCGCCGTCCGCACCGCCTGGCGCGAGGAACCCGCCGCGATGTCCGGCGTCCCCGACGCCCCGGCCGACGCCTGGGCGCCGCTGCGCACCTACCTCGACCAGGCCCGCCGGAGCTCATGATGACCGCCACCCCGCCCGCCGACCCCACGCCCGCGGACCCCGCCGACCCCGCGCCCGCGGACCCCGCCGACCCCGCGCCCGCGGACCCCGCCGGCCCGGACCGGCTGCCCCACCACGTGCAGCTGCGCCTCCACCTGGCCGCCGCCCTGCCCGTCCTCTCCCCGGCCACCCTCGCCGCCACGGCCGGCCTCCTGCCCTGGCCGGCCCTGCCCGCCATCACCGCCGCACTGGTGGTCCGGGCCTGCCTGCTCACCCCGTGACCCCGGGCGGCCCCGGCCCGGCCCCACGGGGGTGGACCGGACCGGGCCCGCCCGGGGCCACCGCTGCCCTGCCCGCCCCGGGGACACCGGGGCGGGCAGGGCGGTGGGCGCCGGCGGAAGGCCGGGGCGCGCCGGGTTACTTCGTGTGCGGCTGGTTGAAGCGGAGCATGTTGCCCGAGGGGTCGCGGAAGGCGCAGTCGCGGACGCCGTAGGGCTGGTCCATGGGTTCCTGGAGGACTTCGGCGCCGGCGGCGCGGATGCGTTCGAAGGTGGCGTCGCAGTCGTCGGTG
The DNA here is from genome assembly GCF_040303045.1 of Kitasatospora sp. NPDC096140. Lineage (NCBI taxonomy): Bacteria > Bacillati > Actinomycetota > Actinomycetes > Kitasatosporales > Streptomycetaceae > Kitasatospora > Kitasatospora sp. NPDC096140. The sequence goes on along the minus strand of NZ_JBEOUW010000002.1, from coordinate 198,640 downwards.
CGGAAGATGACGCCGCGCAGCAGGCCCTTGGCGAGGAGTTCGGCGGCGGCCTGGCGGTCGTCCTCGGAGGCGTGCGGGTCGGCCAGCGGGGGTTCCAGGACGATCTCGACGCCGGGCTGGTCGGGCGAGCCGACGGTGACCCAGCGCATGCCCTCGAAGCCGACGTCGTTGCGGACCTCGAAGCCGAGGACGTCGCGGTAGAAGGCGAGGGCCCGGTCGTGGTCGTCGACGGCGATGAAGCACTGGGCGAGTTCGATGCTCATGGCGTCACGCTACGGGAGAGGGCCCGTCCTTGGTCCCCGTACGCCGGACCGGGCGGGTGCGGATCTTGGCGACGCAGGCGGGGATCGCGGCGCCGTCGCCGTGGTCGCGGGCGCGGTAGGCGCTGGGGCTCTCGCCGACGAGTTCGGTGAAGCGGGTGCTGAAGGAGCCCAGCGAGGTACAGCCGACCGCCATGCACACCTCGGTGACGCTGAGGTCCCCGCGCCGCAGCAGTGCCTTGGCCCGTTCGATCCGGCGGGTCATGAGGTAGCTGTACGGGGTCTCGCCGTAGGCGGTGCGGAAGCTGCGCGAGAAGTGGCCGGAGGACATCAGCGCGGTGCGGGCGAGCGCGGGCACGTCGAGGGGCTGGTCGTAGTCGCGGTCCATCCGGTCGCGGGCCTGGCGCAGCCGGACGAGGTCGGCCAGGGGTACGCGGGTGGCGCGGCCGGCGGCGGGCGCGCGGCTCGTACCGGGCTCGCGGGGTTCGGGGGTGGACACACCAGCCACCGTACCCACCGCCGCCGACACTCCCCCGGCTTTCCCCGACACTCCCCCGGCTTTCCCCGGCTTTCCCCGGTCCGGCTGCGGGTTCCGCCGGCTTCCCCCGTCCGGCGCGGCCCGTTGGCGCCCGCGCCGCCGTGCCGCCCACCCTGGGGGGACGGCCGGGCGAGACGGACGACGGAGAGGGTGGCGGGGTGGAGAGCGACGGAACCGTCCCGCGCGCGCCCGGCAACCGGGCGGTGGTGCTGGGCGTGCTGGCCGCCACCGCCGTCGTGCTGCTCGGGCAGGCGGCCAGCGGCAGCAGCGCCCGGCTGGTGCTGCTGCTGGTGTTCCTGCCCGCGTTCCTGGCGGGCCGGGGCACGGTGGCGCAGACGGTGGCCGTCTCGGTGTGGGTGGCCGCGGTGGTGGGGGTGAGCACGGTGCTGTTCCCGCCGCCGGACCTGGAGGCGCGGGTGGGCACCCTGGTGGCGGTGGTCGGCGCGGAGGCCGCCGTGATCGGGCTGTGCGCGCGGCGGGTGCGGCGCGAGCGGGAGCTGTCGCGGATGCGCCAGAGCGCGGTGGCGCTGCAGCGCCAGTTGCTGCGTCCGCTGCCGGTGACCACGGCGGACGTGCGCCTGGACGGGCTGTACCGGCCGGTGGAGGAGGACGCCATGGTGGGCGGCGACCTGTACGACATCGCCGAGACCCCGCACGGCACCCGGGTGCTGGTGGGCGACGTGCAGGGCAAGGGCCTGCCCGCGATCGGTACGGGCTTCGCGGTGCTGAGCGCCTTCCGGGAGGCGGCCTTCCGCGAGGCGGAGCTGACCGCGGTCGCCGACGCCCTGGAGGCGGCGGTGGAGCGGCACAACGCGTACGTGGTGCAGAGCGGGGAGCAGGAACGTTTCGTCACCGCGACCGTCCTGGGCACGGCCCCGGACGGCGGCACGGCCCCGGACGGCGGCGGCGCGGGCGGTACGGCTGGGGTCAGAGCTGGCACCGAGCTGCAGGCCGTCAACTGCGGCCACCTCGCCCCCTACCTGCTGCGCGCCGACGGCCGGGTGGAGCCCGTCGCGCTGCCGACCGGGATCCCGCTGGGCCTGGCCTCGCTCGCGGAGCTGACCGGCGGGGCGCAGCCGCGTACGGTCCGGCGGGTCGTGGTGCCCGCCGACGGGGTGCTGGTGCTGCTCACCGACGGCATCACCGAGGCGCAGGACGCCTCCGGCACGTTCTACCCGGTCGAGCAGGGCCTGGCCGATCTCGCCGCCACCCCGGCCGAGGCCCTGCCCGGGGCCCTCGACCTGCGGGCCCGGCGCTGGAGCGGCGGGCGCAGCCGTGATGACGTCACGGTCCTGGCCCTGCGCGGTGCGGCCACGGCGTAGCGGCGCGGCCGGTCCGGCGGCCCGGCGGCGTAGCGGCAACGACGTGGCTTGAACCTGACACCCGTGTCAGCTCCTACCGTCCCGGTGTGACGAACACACCGGCGACGGAGGAGGAGACCATGGGCGAGCTGACCGGCAAGGTGGCGCTGGTGACCGGCGGCAGCCGCGGGATCGGCGCGGCGATCGCCAGGCGGCTGGCGGAGCGGGGCGCGGCGGTGGCGCTGACGTACGTGCGGGCGCAGGAGGAGGCCCGCGCCGTCGCGGAGCGGATCGAGGCGGACGGCGGGCGGGCCGTGGTCGTCCGGGCGGACCTGGCCCGGCCGGACGCGGCGGCGCGGGCGGTGGAGCAGACGGTGGCGCAGCTCGGCGGCCTGGACATCCTGGTGAACAACGCGGGCTTCCTCGCCTACGGGCCGTTGGAGGAGGTCACGGCCGAGGACCTGGACCGGGTGCTGGCGGTGGACGTCCGTTCGGTGTTCCTGGCCGCCCAGGCCGCCGCCCGGCACATGGGCGAGGGCGGGCGGATCATCAGCATCGGTTCGTGCTTCAGCGGGCGGGTGCCGGGCGCGAACTTCGTCCTGCAGGCCACGGCCAAGACCGCCCTGACCGGGATGACCAGGGCCCTGGCGCGCGAGCTCGGCCCGCGCGGCATCACCGCGACCGTCGTGGACCCGGGCCCGATCGACACCGACATGAACCCGGCCGACGGCGACAGCGCCGACTTCCAGCGCTCCCTCACCGCCCTGGGCCACTACGGCCGGGCCGAGGACGTCGCCGCCGCCGTCGCCTTCCTGGCCGGCCCCGGCGGGCGCTACGTCACCGGCACCGCCCTCGCCGTCGACGGCGGCTACACCGCCTGAGCCGGCCCGGCCGACCGGACCCCACAGGGGAGGGCCCGGTCGGCCGGAGCCGGGCGGGCACCCGGGGCACGGCAGCCGCACGGCTGCCGTGCCGAGCCCAGCCCCGGCCCCCGCCCCCGCCCCCTGCCCCGCCCGGGCCCGGCACCCGCCCCGCCTACCGCCCCGCTTCCGGGGCCGCCGCACGGCACGGCCGGGCAGCCGTCACCCCGTCCCCCGCATACGGGCCGTCAGGGCGTCCGGGGGCACCAGGGGGTCGGGGTAGTCGAGCGGCCCGTCCCACGTCCAGGGCTGGTGGACGGCCCGGCCGGGGAGGTGGGCGAGTTCGGGCAGCCAGCGGCGTACGTAGGTGCCGTCGGGGTCGTAGCGCTCGGCCTGGCGCAGGGGGTTGAGGACGCGGTTGGGGCGGGTGTCGTTGCCGGTGCCGGCGATCCACTGCCAGTTGAGCTGGTTGTTGGCGAGGTCGCCGTCGACGAGGAGGTGGAGGAAGTGGGCGGCGCCGGGGCGCCAGTCGTGGCGCAGGGTCTTGGTGAGGAAGGAGGCGGTGATCAGGCGGGCGCGGTTGTGCATCCAGCCTTCGTGGGCGAGTTGGCGCATGCCGGCGTCGACGATCGGGTAGCCGGTGCGGCCGTCGCGCCAGGCCTGCCGTTCCTGTTCGTCGTGGTGCCAGCGGGTGTCGCGGGGGCGGTAGTCGGTGTGGGCGGCGTCGGGGCGGGCGGCCAGGACCTGGTGGTGGAAGTCGCGCCAGGCGAGTTGGCGGACCAGGGCGTCGGCGCCGGGTCCGCCGTGTGCGGCGGCGTGCCGGGCGAGTTCGGTGGCGGACAGGCAGCCGAAGTGCAGGTAGGGCGAGAGGCGGGAGGTGGCGTCGGCGGCGAGGTCGTCGTGCAGGTGGTCGTAGTCGGCCGGGTTCCAGGCGCGCAGCCGTCGCCGGGCGGCGCGTTCGCCGCCGGGCGGCAGGCCCGGGGAGGTGCCGGCGGGGGCGGTGGGCAGCGGGTCGCCGTGCGGCTGGTCGGGGGTGGCGAGGGTGCGCGGGGCGGGCAGGACGGGGCGGTGCGGGGCCTGCTGCCAGGCGCGCAGGTAGGGGGTGAAGACGGCGTAGTGGTCGCGTCCGGCCGGGGTGAGGGTGCCGGCGGGGACGACGGTGAGGCCGTCGTGGAGGTGCAGCCGCTCCCCCAGGGCCCGGCGCAGGGCGGCTTCGCGGCGGGTGGCGAAGGCGGAGACGCCGGCGGCGGTGTGGACGGCGGTGGCGTCGCATTCGGCGGCGACGCGGGCGGTCTGTTCGGCGGGGTCGCCGTGTCGCAGGACCAGGCGGGAGCCGGCCGCGCGCAGGGCCCGGTCGAGGTCGGCGAGGCAGTCGGCGAGGAAGGCGCGCCGGTTGGGCGGGGCGAAGTCGGCCTTGTCGACGGCGGGGTCGAGGACGAACAGCGGCAGGACCCGGTCGGCGCCGGTGCGGGCGGCGTGCAGGGCGGGGTTGTCGTGCAGGCGCAGGTCCTGGGTGAACAGGACGACGGCGGTGCTCATCGGGGCCTCGTACGGTGTGTCTGGAAGGGCGGGCGGCGGGGCGGCAGGCGGGGGCGGGGGCGGCAAGGCGGCGGCAGGGCGGCAGGGGCGGTCGGGCGGACGGTTCCCCGGTGGTTCGGAGCGGTTCAGGAAACGGATTGGGGGCCCTGCGGCCGGTAGACGGTGAGCGCGGCGTGGGCCTTGGACAGTCGCAGGGTTCCGCGGGCGGGGACGGATTCGCCGTCGACGGCGATGCGGTCGGCGTCGCCGAGGGAGTCCAGGTGCAGGGCGCGCAGGTGGGCGGTGCGGTAGACCCGGGAGCGGTGCAGGGTGCCGGTCAGGAGGGCGGCGACCAGGCGGGTGCGGGCGAGGGGCGCGGCGCCGTCGACGACCCGGACGTCGAGCCGGCCGTCGGCCAGGGCGGCGCGGCGGGTGGGGGCGACGCCGGCCGGTTCGTAGACGCCGTTGCCGGCGAACAGCAGCCACAGCCGGTGGGTGCGGCCGTCGGCGTGGACGGTGACGGGTTCGGCCGTGGGCAGGAGGGTGGCGAGGGCGACGGCGAGGGCCGGCCACTTGCCGAGGCGCTTCTCCAACTTCTCGCGCTGGTGGACGAGTTCGGGGTAGATGCCGAGGCTGAAGGTGTTGACGAAGACTCGCTGTCCGGTGCCGTCGGTGGCCAGGGCGAGGTCGACGCCGACGGCGTTGCCGGACTCGACGGCCTCGGCGGTGTCCTGGTGGGTGGCGGTGCCGAGGTCGAGGGCGAAGTGGTTGAGGGTGCCGCCGGGGAAGACCGCCAGCGGCACGGCGCGTTCGACGGCGAGGGCGGCGGCCAGGTTGACGCTGCCGTCGCCGCCGCACACCCCGAGCGCGCCGCCGGCCCGGGCGGCTCGGTCGGCGGCCCCGGTCAGCAGTTCGGTCAGGTCGTCCCCGGGCCCGCACACCCGCACGTCCGCCTCGGGCAGCAGGGTGCGCAGCGTCTCGGCCGTGTCCTCGGGCCCGGGGGCGATCGGGGAGCCGTTGCCGGAGCCCGCGTTGACCACGACCGACAGTCCCCGTCCGCGCGGCAGGGCGGGGGCCGGGCGTCGGGCGGGGGCGGCCGGTGCCGGCGCGGTGGAGGAGCGAGGCCACCAGTGCAGGGTGGCGGCGGCCGCCGCCGCACCCAGGGCCGTGCCCGCCAGCACGTCGCCGGGGTAGTGCACGCCGGTGTGGACGCGGGAGAACGCCACCGCGGCGGCGAGCGGCGCGACGGCCGCGCCCAGCAGCGGGGACTCGATCGCCACACCGGTGGCGAAGGCGGCCGCGGAGGCGGAGTGACCGGACGGGAAGGAGGTGGTGACGGGCTGGCGCAGCAGCCGGCGCGCGTGCGGGACGGAGTCCAGCAGTGGGCGGGGGCGCCGGGTGGCGTGCTTGGCGACGGTGTTGGCGGTGGCGGAGGCGAGGGCGAGCGCGCCGAGGCCGCGCAGCGCGGCACGCCGCCCGGTGCGTCCGCCGACGGCGCCGAGGAGCGCGGCGGTGCCCGTCCACAGCAGGCCGTGGTCGGCGGCCCGGCTCAGGAGGCGCGGCCAGGAGCGGGTGCCGGGCAGCGGCGCGGCAGCGATCCGGTCGAACAGGGCGCGGTCGAGGGTGTCCAGCCGGGCTGCCACCGACCGGGCCGCCGCCAGGCGGGCCGCCGCCGGTCGATCCGCTGCCGGGCGGGCCGCTCCGACCCGTGACGCTCCGGCCCGTAACGCTCGGACCCGTGACGCTCCGACCCGCAACGCTCGGACCTGTGACGCTCCGTTGCGCTTCGTCCACATGTGCCCCACCCCTGTCCGCTCCGGCCCGGCCGCTTCGTCCCCCATTGCTCCGTCATTGCTCCGTCCGGCGAGCCTAGGACGGCACGGGCGCCGGCGCAGCAGGGCGGGTGACGGCGTGTCGCAGCACCGGGCGGCGGGCGCCGTGCCCCAGTGAGACCCGTCACCCCCGGCTGCGGGGCCCACCTGCGGCGATCTAGGGTGCTGGCATGATCCCCACACCGATGTCCGACCCGATGTCCGACCCGATATCCGACCCCGGCGAGGCCCTGCGGGTGCTGCTGGAGGGCAATGCCCGGTTCGTCGCGGGCAGTCCCGAGCACCCCAACCAGGACGCCGGGCGCCGCGCCGCGCTCGCCCCGGCGCAGCGGCCCTTCGCGGTGCTGTTCGGCTGCTCGGACTCCCGCCTGGCCGCCGAGATCATCTTCGACCAGGGCCTGGGCGACCTGTTCGTGGTGCGCACCGCCGGGCACGTCACCGGCGCGGAGGCGCTGGGCAGCATCGAGTACGGCGTGAGCGTGCTGGAGTGCCCGCTGGTGGTCGTGCTGGGGCACGACTCCTGCGGTGCGGTGGCGGCGGCGCTGGACTCCCTGGAGCAGGGGCAGCTGCCGGGCGGCTTCGTGCGGGACGTGGTGGAGCGGGTGACCCCGAGCGTGCTGTCCGCCAAGGCGGCGGGCATCGAGGACCGGGACGCGATCGTGGACGAGCACATCCGCCAGACCGTGGACCTGCTGGTGGAGCGTTCCCAGCTGCTCGCCTCCAAGGTCGCCGAGGGCTCGGTGGCCGTGGTGGGCCTGTCCTACCGGCTGCACGACGGCCAGGCCCGTCAGGTGGCCGCCCGCGGGCCGGTCGCCTGACGCGCTGCGGAGCGCCGTCCTCGGGACCTGTGTGACCGGCAGGGCCGGTGTGACCTGCGGGAACTGGATGTCCGATCACCGCCAGCGCCCCCGTACGGGCGGGGGCAGAGTCGGTGATCGACAACGGTTCCCCATCCCGAGGACGGCAATCCCGTGCACAAGGTCATCGACCTCAAGGTTCTGTACTTCGGCACCCCGGTGGTGCTGATCGGCTCGCGCAACGAGGACGGCAGCGCCAACCTCGCGCCGATCTCCTCGGCGTGGTGGCTGGGGCAGTCCTGCATGCTGGGCCTGGGCAACGCCTCCCAGACCTCCGCCAACCTGCGGCGCGAGGGCGAGTGCGTGCTCAACCTGCCCTCCTCGGCGCAGGTCGACGCCGTGGACGCCCTCGCGCTGCTGACGGCCAACCCGCACATCTCCGAGATGCGGCGGGAGCAGGGCTACCGCCACGAGCGGCGCAAGTTCGAGGCGGCCGGGATGACGGAGCTGGCGGGCGAACTGGTCCGGGCGCCGCGCGCCGCCGAGTGCCCGGTGCAGCTGGAGTGCCGGCTGGAGGCGGCGACGCCGCTGGCGGGAAACGAGCGGTGCACCGCCTTCGAGGTGAAGGTGGTGCGCGCCCACGTCGAGGAGCAGCTGATCGTGCCGGGCAGCGGCCACTACGTCGACCCGGTCGGCTGGGACCCGCTGATCATGAAGTTCTGCGAGTTCTTCGGCGACGGTCGGCGGCTGGCCCCCTCCCGCCTCGCCGAGGGCTGGCAGATGCCCGGCCGGCTGCCCGGTCGACTGCCCGGCCGGACGCCGGCCGCCACCGCCGTGTGACGGCCGCTCGGTCCCGTGCTGCCGCGCCGGGCACCGGGACCGCGCCGACGTCCGGGCAGCTTCCAAGGGGAAACGGTTCGCCCTCGGCCCCTCCGGCAGGGCTCCGGGAGTGTCACGCCGTTCTCGCGACGGCCTCGGGCCCCGGAGCCGACTCCCGACACCGGGGCCGGTCACGGGACGACGTCCGCCGAGGCAGCCGACACCCGATCGCCCCGGCCCCGACTGCCGGGCGCACCGCTCACGGCCTCACGGCCTCACGGCCTCACGGGGCGATGGTCTCCCCGCAGGAGTCGCACACCCGCGTTGCCGGCAGCTCCAGGAAGCAGGTCGGACAGATCGCCGGCGGGCGCGGCGCGGCCGCGGCGACGGTGGTGCTGGTCGCGGTGGCGGAGGAGGAGGTGGCCTTGCGCTGCACCGAGGCGCGCAGGCGCGGGGCCAGGGCGGGGGTGCCGCCGTCGGCGGGCAGGTCCGCGCCGAAGTGCCGGTAGCAGGCCAGACGGGCGGCGGCCGCGTGCTGCTCGCGGTCCATCTCGTCGGCCAGCGGCGGCTGCCCGGCGACCGCCAGCACCTCCTGGTAGCCGGCGCCGACCTTGCCGTCCGCCGCATTCACCACCAGGGAGGTCAGCGGCGGATCCCCGCGCCGGTGCGCCTCCAGGATCACCAGCGACAGCACCTTGCCGATCCAGTGCCGCTGGTTGACCCGGGTGCGCACGCCGGACGCCTCCTGGACCGCCTCGGCCAGCTCCGCGTAGGTGATCACCGCGTGGTAGCGGCTTGCCACCTCCACCAGGGCCGGGTAGGCGGCTCTGGTCCACACGATGTGCGCCTGGGTGGCGCCGACCACCACACCGTCCGACACCCGCCAGTAGCCGCGCTGCTGCTCCGCCATCCGACCGCCCCTGTCTGCCTCGTTCGTGCCCGCCTCGTCCGTGCCCGTCCGCAGGCCCACGCCGTGAGCGAGGCTACCCCGCGCCGGGGTGGCGCCGCCGCGCGGGGGCGGGCCGGGGACGGACTGCGGGGGCGGCCGGGGACGGCGGGGACGGGCGGCCCGGGGACGGGCTGCGCGAGGACCCCGCTTGACTTCAAGTCCTGTTGAAGTTGTCGAATGGCACCCGACCGCAGCTGTACGGGCACCGCGGTCGATGCCCCGCCCGTACGGAACCGTACCCGGGGCCGGGGCCGCCTTCATCCGATCGTGCCGCTGGCGGTCCCGGCCCCCGGGTCCACCCGCCGACGCGGCGCTCGCGACCCCGCGGGGGGCGGCCGCGCGACACACGCGCCTTGGCCCGTACGGTACTTGGCGGCCCGGCCCGCCTCCGCGACGCGCCCCGGTGCGCTACCGTGAGAGCGAACGGCCCCCGACCACTGCGACTGGTCGGGGGCCTTCACCTCGGACGGGACTGGCCCGGGACCGGAAACCCGGCGCCCCTTCGGGCCCCGCCCGGCGCCTCGGCAGGGCACCGGCCCTACTTCACCGCCGTGATCACCGTCCCGACCGCCGCCGCCAGGGCCGCGATGACCCCGGCATTGCGCCGCAGCCACCGCCCGACCTTCTCCGACGTCCGCGTTCGGACCGGCTCGTCGCCTTCCATCCCGGTCTCCTCTCACCTCCGCACGACACCCGGGCCGGACGACCCGGGCCAGGATTGCGGGAGGGGAGGCGCACCGCCACGGGGGCGACCGACAGCAATCTACCCCGATTCCTTGATCATCTGATAGTTCGTCAGATACCGGCTCAAGCGAATCCGCCCGCTCCACCCTCGCCCCCGGTCCCCCGCCCACCCCAGAAGTCGACCCGCCCGACTTCTCGCGCTCCCCACCCGAGCCCCAGCCACCCCAAAAGCCCCTGCACAACTCCGCTCCCCCGCGAAACCCCACCCAGAGGACTGCCCCACAGAAGTCGACCAGGCCGACTTCTGGTGCTCCCCCACCCGGGCATCAACCAGCACCACCGCCTGCACAGAAAGTCGACCCACTCGACTTCCCACGCAAGCACCCCCAGGCAGCCACCAGAAGTCGGCCCGCCCGACTTCCCATGCCAGCCACGTCGAACACCCGCAGACAGCTGCCCCCGGGAGCAGCAAGCCCGTACACACACAGCCACCCCAGCCACGGCACCAAAAGTCGACCCTGCCGACTTCCTGCGCGGGCTGCTTCCAATACCCACAGGCCACACCGAGCGCGCGCGAGGGCAGCCGCTCCCGACGACGGACCCCGCCCCAGGGGCGC